>JAABRB010000202.1 GCA_011391185.1 Betaproteobacteria bacterium | reverse complement strand
CTTCCTCTCCCCCTCGGCCCCTTGTTCGTACGACCAGCTTTTTCCCGGCAGAAGCAACACGGTATTCCCCACGTCGGCTATAGAACTTCGGGCGCGAGCGAAACGATCTTCATGAATCGCTCCGTGCGCAGCTCACGTGTGACGGGGCCGAAGATCCGGGTACCGATCGGCTCGAACTTGGGCGTGAGCAGCACGGCCGCGTTCGAATCGAACTTGATCAGCGAACCATCCGGACGACGCACGCCCTTGGCAGTGCGCACGACGACGGCGTGGTAGATCTCGCCCTTCTTGACCCGTCCGCGCGGCGCGGCGTCCTTGATGCTCACCTTGATGATGTCGCCGATGCCGGCGTAACGCCGCTTCGAGCCGCCGAGGACCTTAATGCACATGACCGCACGTGCGCCGGTGTTATCGGCGACGTCCAGTACCGTCTGCATCTGAATCATTTTGCCGCTCTCTCCAACTTCTCCCGCCTTGCTCTTCGGAGCTGTCGCTCCTCCTGGGCTGGCGGTCAGTCTTGGATCCCGTTCGGGAATTGGCCCTGAAGCATCCAGGGCGACGAACCGGTGATTATATCGGTTAGGGGCTGTGCGTTCAAGCGATCTACGGCCTCATGCCCTCAGACAACCTTCGCGCGCTCCACGAGCTTCGCCACCCGCCACGCCTTGGTCTTCGAGAGCGGACGGCATTCCTCGATGATCACCAGATCGCCTTCCTTGCACTCGTTCGCCTCGTCGTGGGCGTGGTACTTCCTCGTCCGCGTCATGATCTTGCCGTAGAGCGGGTGCTTCACCCAGCGCTCGATCTTGACCGTTACGGTCTTGGTCATCTTGTCGCTGACGACCCGTCCCGTGAGGCTGCGGGTGTTCGTTTTCGGCTGTTCTTGCTCAGTCATGACTCGGCCCTCGCCTTTTCGACCATCACGGTCCGCACCCGGGCAATGTCGCGCCGGACCCGCTTCAGCTGGCTGATGTTCGTCAGCTGCTGGGTTGCCTTCTGCATGCGCATCGAGAACTGCGCCCGCAGAAGATCCATCAGTTCCTTGTCCAGTTGCGCCTTGTCCTTGGCGCGCAGCTCGCTTGCTTTCATGCGATCACCTCGCCTCTGTCCCTTACACTCTCTCTTACAGTATGTGACGTGCCACGAAGACGGTCCTGAGCGGCAGCTTCGAAGCCGCGAGCCGGAACGCCTCGCGCGCGAGCGACTCCTCCACACCGTCCATCTCGTAGAGCACCTTGCCGGGCTGAATCTCGGCGACGAAATATTCCGGATTGCCCTTGCCGTTGCCCATGCGCACTTCGGCCGGCTTCTGCGAAACGGGCTTGTCGGGGAAAATACGGATGAAGATTCGTCCGCCCCGCTTGACGTGGCGCGTCATCGCCCGCCGCCCGGCCTCGATCTGGCGGGCAGTCAGCCGTCCGCGGGTGGTCGCCTTGAGGCCGAATTCGCCGAACGAGACCTTGTTGCCGCGCGTGGCGACTCCCTTGTTACGCCCCTTCTGCTGCTTGCGGTACTTGGTTCTTGCTGGCTGAAGCATCGGTCGGTTCTCCTGGGTAAGCTCTACCTTATTCGCAGAGCGTCCTCTGTATCAGGGGGTTAAAGGGGGCAGGTGGGGAACGGAAGGGGCCCCCACCCTTCCTTGGATCCCCCTTTGTCCATACATTCCCTAGTTCGTTTTCTTCACGACGCGCTTGACCGGCACCCGGGGCTTTGTCTCGACGACTGGCTTGGCGCCGGCGCCGGACGCAGCGGTCTTGCGCGGAGCCCGGCGCGTCGGCTTGGGTTTGGCATCCGCTCCAGCGGGCGCCGAATCCGGCTTGTATTCGCCGGCGCCTGCCGGTGCGCGGCGCACTTTCCTGGGCGCAGGAGGTACGTCGGGTGGCGCAATCTGCGGAATGGTCGGGGTGGCTTCCTCTTCACGCCCCAGCACTTCGCCCTTGTACACCCACACTTTGATGCCAATCACGCCATAGGTCGTCTTCGCCTCCGACGTCGCGTAGTCGATGTCCGCACGCAGGGTGTGCAGCGGAACGCGACCTTCCCGGTACCATTCGGTCCGCGCGATTTCAGCGCCGTTCAACCGGCCCGCGCTCATGATCTTGATACCCTGCGCACCGAGCCGTACCGCGTTCTGCAGCGCGCGCTTCATCGCCCTGCGGAACATGATTCGCTTCTCCAGTTGCTGGGCGATCGAATCCGCGACAAGCTGCGCATCGACCTCGGGCTTGCGTATCTCCTCGATGTTCACGTGCACCGCATTGACCCCGAGCAGCTTTCTCAGCTCGACCTTCAGCTGCTCGATGTCCTCGCCCTTTTTGCCGATCACCACTCCCGGCCTGGCGCTGTGGATGGTGATCCGCGCATCCTTCGCCGGGCGCTCGATCAGGACCTTGCTCACCATGGCGTGACCGAGCCGCTTCTTCAGGTACGCGCGGACCTTCAGATCCTCGTTGAGCATGGTTGCGAAGGCCCGCCCCTGCGCGAACCAGCGCGAGCCCCAGCTGCGGTTGAAGACCAGCCGAAATCCGGTTGGATTGATCTTGTGTCCCATCGCGATCCTCTCTACTTGGCCTTGTCCGGGCGACCCGCACCGGCCGTCGGCTTGCGCGGATTGGTGTCCGCCGACTTGCGCGGCTCGGTGTCCGCCGACTTGCGCGGCTTGGTGTCCGCCGACTTGCGCGGCTTGGCAGCCGCCGATTTGCGCCGCCCTGCAGGCTGATCGCTCACCGTCACGAAGATGTGACAGGTCGGCTTGACGATCCGGTTGCCACGCCCCTTGGCACGCGCCTGAAATCGCTTGAGCGAGAACCCGCCGTCGACGAGGATGCGGCTCACGCGGAGCTCGTCGACGTCAGCACCGTCGTTGTGCTCGGCATTGGCAATCGCGGACTCGAGCACCTTCTTGATGAGTTGTGCGCTTTTCTTCGGCGAGAAGGTGAGAATATTGAGTGCCTGCTCGACCGACCGGCCGCGTATAAGATCCGCGACCAGGCGGCCCTTCTGCGCCGAGAGCCGCACGCCATACAGCTTCGCTTGGGTTTCCATTTCCCCTATCTCCGCTTCGGCGGGCCGCCGGCGGGCACCGTGACCGACGCCTTCTTCGCGCCGGTGTGACCCTTGAAGGTCCGCGTGAGCGCGAACTCGCCAAGCTTGTGCCCAACCATGTTCTCGGTCACATAAACCGGGATGTGCTGCTTGCCGTTGTGGATCGCAATCGTGAACCCGACGAAATCCGGCAGCACCGTCGAGCGCCGCGACCAGGTCTTGATCGGGCGCTTGTCACTCGTGCCGCGGGCGGTGTCGACCTTCTTCACGAGGTGATGGTCCACGAACGGACCCTTCTTGATTGAACGTGCCATACGTATCGCTCCTACGCCTTGTGTCCGGCCCGCCCCAGCCCATCTGCGGGAGAGGGAATCACTTCAGCCGGGAAACAGGACCGCTTCATGCCTACTTCTTCTTGTGTCGGGACTGCACGATCATCGCATTCGTGCGCTTGTTGTTGCGGGTGCGATAGCCCTTCGCCAGGACACCCCACGGGCTGACCGGGTCGCGCTTCGTTCCGGTGCGACCCTCGCCGCCGCCATGCGGATGGTCGATCGGGTTCATTGCCACGCCGCGGACGGTCGGGCGAACACCGCGCCAGCGCATCGCGCCCGCCTTGCCGATCTGCTCGAGGTTGTGCTCCTCGTTGCCGACTTCGCCGATCGCCGCCCGGCATTCGATATGGACCTTGCGAATCTCGCCCGAACGCATCCGGATCTGGGCGTAATCCCCTTCGCGCGCAAGGAGCTGCACCGACGCGCCCGCGGCGCGCGCGACTTGCGCGCCCTTGCCGGGTTGCAATTCGATGCAGTGAATCGTCGTTCCAACCGGAATGTTGCGCAGCGCCTTGACGTTGCCGAGCTTGATCGGTGCGTCGGGACCGCTCATCACCTGCGCGCCGACAACCAGACCTTTCGCAGCGATGATGTAGCGGCGCTCGCCGTCGGCATAAAGGACGAGGGCCAGATTCGCGCTGCGGTTCGGATCGTATTCCAGGCGCTCCACCTTGCCGACGACTCCGTCCTTGTCGCGTCGCTTGAAGTCGACGATGCGGTAATGCTGCTTGTGGCCCCCGCCGCGGTGCCGCACCGTGATCCGGCCCTTGGCGTTGCGGCCGGCGCGATTCGACTGGCGCTCCACCAGCTTGTCCGGCGGGCGATCCTTTGACAACCCCGGCGTGGTGACGCGGACGACTGCGCGCCGTCCGGCCGAGGTGGGTTTCATCTTGACGAGCGGCATGGCTTACCCCGCGGCTTGGAAGTCGATGTCGTGACCCGGCGCCAGACGCACGTAGGCCTTTTTCCAGCTCGCCCGCCGGCCCAGGAAGCGGCCGACCCGCTTCTGCTTGCCCCGAACGCTGGCGATCTGCACAGAGAGCACCTGCAGCTTCTTGTCCTTCGTGCTGAACACCAGCTCGACCGCGGCCTTGACCTCGGGCTTCGTGGCATCAGACGCAACCCGGAAGACGTACTGGTTGTTCTTCTCGCCGATGAACGTGGTCTTCTCCGATATGACCGGAGCGAGGAGCACGGTCAGCAGCCGTTCCTGCCGGTACACGCTCATCCCAGGATCTCCTCGAACTTGGCGACCGCCTGCTTCGTCAGCAGCACGTTCTGGAAGTGGACCAGCGACACCGGATCGACGTGACGAACGTCCAGCACCAGGACGTTGGGGAGATTGCGCGACGACAGTTCGAGATTCTCATCCACTCCGTCGGTGATCAGCAGGACCTGATCGAGGCCCATGCTTTTGATCTTCTGAGCGAGCAGCTTCGTCTTGGGAGCGTCGATCTTGAAATCCTCGACGATCGACAGACGGTCCTCACGGGCGAGTTGCGAGAGGATCGACGCCATGCCCGCGCGGTACATCTTGCGGTTGACCTTCTGGCTGAAGTTCTCATCGGGCAGGTTCGGAAAGATCCGCGCACCGCCGCGCCACAGCGGGCTCCCGGCGAAGCCGGCCCGCGCCCGGCCGGTGCCCTTCTGCTTCCACGGCTTGCGGTGCGAGTGATTCATGTCGCCTCGCGCCTTCTGCTTGCGGGTTCCGAGCCGCGCATTCGCCTGGTAGGCGATCACGACCTGATGCACGAGCGATTCGTTGAAATCACGCCCGAACAACGCGTCCGACGCTGCCATCGTGGAGGCGGGCTTCCCCTTGCCGTTGATCAATTTCAGTTCCATCGCCGCCCCCTCACTTCGCCGCCTGTTTGCGTGCCTTCGCGGCCGGCAGGATGACGATGTGCCCGCCATTGGCGCCCGCAATGCCGCCTTTTACCAGCAGCAACTGGCGCTCGGTGTCCACGCGCACGATCTCGAGGTTCTGCGTGGTGCGATTCACGTCGCCGAGATGGCCCGCCATGCGCTTTCCCGGGAATACCCGCGAGGGATCCTGGTTCTGACCGGTCGAGCCCGGGCTGTTATGCGAAAGCGAGTTGCCGTGGCTCGCGCGATTCGACGAGAAGTGGTGGCGGCGAATGACTCCCGCGAAGCCGCGACCCTTGGTCGTTCCGGCCACGTCCACCATCTGGCCGACCTGGAAGATATCCACGCCGATCTTCCCGCCGACCTGCAGATTGGCGAGCTCGCCCTCCGACACGCGGAATTCGCGCAGCACGGACCCGCCCACGACGCCGGCCTTCGCGAAGTGTCCCGCCATGGGTTTGCTCACGCGCGAAGCGCGACGGGTGCCATACGCGACCTGGACGGCGCTGTAACCGTCGCTCGCGGGCAACTTGATCTGGGTGACGCGATTGTCGGCCACGTCCAGCACGGTCACCGGCACGGCATCGCCGTCGTCGGTGAATACGCGGGTCATGCCGACCTTGCGGCCGACGAGTCCCAAGCTCATGACAATTTCCTCTTCTAATCGACCCGGATCACTCCGGGTGCCGGTTTCAATTGACCAGCGCGTACCAGGAATTCTCCGGGACCGTGGCCTTCGGCGACAGTCCCGAACGTTAAAGCTTAATCTCTACGTCAACACCTGCCGGCAGGTCGAGCTTCATCAGCGCGTCCACCGTCTTGTCGGTCGGATCGAGAATGTCCATCAGCCGCTGATGCGTGCGGATTTCGAGCTGATCGCGCGACGCCTTGTTGACGTGCGGACTCCGCAACACGTCGAACCGCTCGATGCGCGTCGGCAGGGGCACGGGCCCCTTGACGACGGCGCCGGTGCGCTTCGCCGTATCGACGATCTCGAGCGCCGACTGATCGATCAGCTTGTAATCGAACGCCTTCAACCGGATCCTGATTTTTTGCCCTTGTCCCGCCATGTTCGGTCCTATTCGACTACTTTCGTCACCACGCCTGCGCCGACGGTGCGGCCGCCCTCGCGGATGGCGAAGCGCAACCCCTCTTCCATCGCGATCGGCGCAATCAGGGTCACCGTGATCGACACATTGTCCCCAGGCATCACCATCTCGGTGCCCTGCGGCAAATCCACCGAGCCCGTCACGTCCGTCGTGCGGAAGTAGAACTGCGGCCGGTACCCGTTGAAGAACGGCGTGTGGCGCCCGCCCTCCTCCTTCGAGAGCACGTACACCTCGGCCAGGAACTTCGTGTGCGGCGTGATCGAGGCGGGCTTCGCCA
>JAABRB010000201.1 GCA_011391185.1 Betaproteobacteria bacterium | reverse complement strand
TCGGCGTACGCCGCACCACTACCGGTGATCGCCACGCCGATTGCGACGGCGCCGATGGCCTTGGACAGTCTTGTCACATATTTCATCCTGATCCTCCTCGGTTTCGGTTGGACCGCGGCGGGCAGGTCGAGCGATTCGACCAGCCGCCGCGCGGTTCTTCCTGATGCCTTACGCCGCCTCGCGCTGGAGCATGCCCGCCCCGCGCAGCGCATCCTTGATCGCCGCCAGATCCTTGCCCTCGACCGGCCGCGTCGGACGGCGACAGAGCGGCGACTTCATCAGCCCGGCGAGCGCCATAGCGGCCTTCATGCGCGCATGCGCCTCGCCGGTCGGCTCGCCGAAACCGTAGACGGCCTGCTTGAGCGGGTTGATCTCGTACTGAAGCTGCATCGCCCGCTTCAGATCGCCGGCCTTCACGGCCTCCCAAAGTGCGGTGATCTTTTCCGGGATGAACGAACCGAACCCGACGAGCGCACCGTCCACGCCCTGCACCATCGTCGCCAGGAGGTATTCGTCGTGGCAGGTGATGATCGTCTTCGCGGGTGCCGCTTCGCGGATCGCCTTGATGTCCATCGGGTACTTATTCATGTCCCGCGTTCCGATCTTGAACGCCTTCACATAGGGCAGCCTTGCGAGATCGGCCAGCAGCTCGCAGGAGTAGGCGGCGCGCGTCCAGGACGGGTAGATATGCACGACCAGGTCCAGTCCCGAAGCCTTGCCGATCTCGCTGAAGTGCTCGACAACGTGCTCGGGCTTCATGCCGAAGCGCAGCCACTGGTGCGGCGGCATTACCAGCAGGCCGGACGCGCCCGCCTCCTTCGCCATGACCGCATGCTCGCACGCGTCGATCATCCCTTCGCAGCAAATGCCCGAGACCACCGGCAGCTTGCCCTTCACCTCGTCGGCGACGATGCGCGTCACCTCCGCGCGCTCCCTGGCGGTCAACGCGAATACCTCGCCGGTATGCCCGTTCGTCACCAGGCCCGTGATGCCCTTGACCCCGGCGAGCGACGCCGTGAACCGGCGCAGCTCGGGTTCGTCGATCGAATAGTCCGGCTTGAACGGGACCTGCATCGCCGGGAGGACGCCTTTGTAATCCCACTTCGCCATTTTCTGCTCTCCTTCTTCAGTCACGATAGCAAGTTGAACAGTCATGCGGCGGGCGGCAGCGCGGTAGCGCCGCCGGCCTGCATGGCCTTGGAAATCGTTCGCGCCGCATCGAGGACCGGCACGACGGCAATTTTCAGAAACGCCTCGAGCGGCATGCGCAGCACCGGTGCAACGACGCTCACCGCCGCGATCGGGTGCCCATCGACATCGAGCACCGGGGCGGCGAGCGCGCGCAGTCCGCTCGTGATCTCCTGGTCGACCGCGATATAGCCCTGCTTGCGCACACGCACCAGGCGCGCAAGGATGTCTTTCGAATCGGTGACCGTGCGTGGCGTAAGCTTCACACGCGGTCCGAGCCCCAGGATCCGCTCCTGCTCGGTGCGCGGCAGGTAGGCGAGGATCGCGAGACCGACCGCCGAGCAATACGCCGGGATCCGCGAACCCACCCGTACATCGACGCCCAGCCGGACCATTCCAGCCTGCACCCGTTCGATATACACGACCTCGGCCCCGTCCAGCACCGCGACGCTTGCCGCCTCGTTCACTTCGCCCACGAGCGAACGCAGTACCGGGCGCACGCGGTCGCGAAGCTCCATGCGCGCGACCGCATTGAATCCGAGATCGAGCACCTTCAGCGAGAGCCGGAAATTCCGTCCTCCCGGAGCACGGTCGACATAACCGAGCATCACGAGCGTATTCAGCAGCCGGAATGCCGTGGCGTTATCGAGTTCCGCGCGGCGTGCGACGCCGGCCAGGGTGAGTTCCGGCTCACTGGCGGTGAAGGCCTCGAGAACGCGAAAGCCCTTCGCAAGTGATTGCACGACGTTCTTCGAGTTATCCGCGGCCGTGGGATCGGCGTGGCGCGCCGTGCGCTGAGTGGCCGCCATCTGTCGTGCAAGTGATCGTGCAAGTGGTCGTGCAAGTGTCATAGTTCGGAATGCGAACTTTTGTTCGGACGGATGAAGAATCGTACCGTCCCCCGCGCGCGCGTGTCAACACGCTGCCGACGATGCGCTTGAGCCGACCCGCGCGAAGCAACGATAATCCGCCGTCCCGCCGTCTCGCCACCCCCCCTCCCCCCGCACGGAGAAACCGCAGTGCCGCCGACGTGGTCAACGCAGGGTTCACCCTACCCCAGACTCTTCACGCCCCTCGACATCGGATCGATCCGGCTTCCGAACCGGCTCGTCATGGGCTCGATGCACACGCGCCTCGAATGCGAGCCCGACGGTGCGGAACGGCTGGCCGCGTTCTATGCCGAGCGTGCGCGCGGTGGCGCAGCACTGATCGTTACCGGTGGCGTGTCGCCGGATCGCGCGGGCCTGCTCGAACCGGATGCCGACGCGCTGGACGACGCGTCGCGCATCCCGTTTCATCGCACGATCACCGACGCGGTGCATGCCGCCGGCGCGCGCATCTGCCTGCAGATTCTCCATGCCGGGCGCTACGCGAAGATCGACGGTCTGGTCGGCGCATCCGAGGTGCCCTCCCCGATCAACCGGCGCAAGCCGCGCGCATTGACCGACGCCGAAGTCGATGTAACGGTCGACGCGTTCGTCCGCTGCGCGGCGCTCGCGCGGGAAGCGGGCTACGACGGCGTCGAGATCATGGCCTCGGAAGGCTACCTGATCACCCAGTTCACGTGTCCCCGGACCAACAACCGCACCGATCGCTGGGGCGGAACGCTCGCGAACCGCATCCGCTTCCCCGTCGAGATCGTGCGACGCACCCGTGAGCGCACCGGTCCGGACTTCCTGATCGTGTATCGCCTGTCGGCGCTCGATCTCGTCGAGGGCGGCATGTCCGCGGAAGAGACCATCTTCCAGGCGCGCGCGGTCGAGGCGGCGGGCGCCGACATCTTCAATACCGGAATCGGTTGGCACGAGGCGCGCGTTCCGACCATCGGCTACATGGTGCCGCGCGCGGCGTGGGCGTTCGCCGTCAGACGGATTCGCGAAGCCGTCTCGATTCCCGTCATGGTGACCAACCGGATCAACACGCCCGACGCGGCCGAGCAGCTGCTGGCCGACGGGACGGCGGACCTCGTTTCACTCGCCCGCCCCATGCTCGCGGATGCGGATTTCGCCCGGAAGGCCCGGGAGGGACGCGCCGACGAGATCAACACGTGCATCGCGTGCAACCAGGCATGCCTGGATTATCTCTTCCGCGATCAGGCCGCCACCTGTCTCGTGAACCCGCGCGCCTGTCACGAGACCAAGCTCCCGACCGGACCCGCCGCGCGCCCCAAACGCGTCGCGGTGGTCGGTGCCGGCGCGGCGGGACTCGCCTGCGCGGTAACGGCCGCAGAACGCGGTCATGCAGTGACTCTGCATGAGGCGCAATCCGCCATCGGTGGCCAGCTCAACCTCGCCGCAGCAGTCCCCGGAAAGGAGTTCGCGGAGACGATCCGTTACTTCAATGCCCGCATTGCGAAGACCGGGATCGATCTCAAGCTCGGCTCGCGGCCCAGCGCGCGCGAACTTGCGGCGGGCCGTTTCGACGCCGTCGTGATCGCAACGGGTGTGACGCCGCGCGCCCCGGCGCTACCCGGCGTCGACAATCCGAAAGTGATCCGCTACGACGAGCTGCTCTCCGGCCGGAAAACCGCCGGCAAGCGCGTCGCCGTGATCGGTGCCGGTGGCATCGGGTTCGATGTCGCGGAGTTCTTGAGCGCCCCTGCGGGCGAGCACGCGGTGGATGAGTTTCTCGATGCATGGGGCGTCGACCGGACCGGCGCATCGGCGGGCGGCCTCGTCGCGCCGCGTGCCGAGCACAAGGACCGGGATATCGTCGTCCTGCAACGCAAGCCGACCGCGCCGGGCCGAACGCTCGGCGTCACCACGGGATGGGCGATCAAGGCGCAACTCGTTCGCCGCGGCGTGACCTTTCTGACCGGCGTCACCTATGAGCGGATCGATGACCATGGCCTGCACATCGTGATGGACGGTGCGCCGCGCGTCCTCCCGGTCGATACCGTGGTGCTGTGCACGGGGCAGGAACCCGTGCGCACCCTCTACGACGAGCTGTCCGCGCTCAAGGTGCGCGCGCACCTGATCGGCGGCGCGGAGCGCGCCGAGGAGCTGGATGCCTTGCGCGCCATCGACCAGGGGATGCGTCTCGCGCTCGAATTCTGAAGCACCGTGGGGCAATGCGCGTGACCTGTGCGCATGCGTCGCTCTCGCGTCCGCTATCCGGATCTTGCCTTGACGGCTCCCGGCACGACATCGTGGATGAATCCGGCCATCGCCGCGAGGGTCGCATCCGGCTGATCGCGGTGCGGCGAATGCCCGCACTCCGCCAGTTTGACGAGCGTCACCGCGCCTGCCACCTGCCGCTCGATTGATTCCAGCTGCCGGATCGTCCCGTATTCGTCGTCCAGGCCCTGGATCACCAGCAGCGGGCATGCGATCCCCGGCAGAAACGCCTCGATGTTCCATGCACGGAAGTCGGGATTGAGCCAGATATCGTTCCAGCCATAGAACGTCTGTCGCGGATCGGCGTGATGGCGAGCGAGCCGCGCCGGCAGATCGGAGGTCTCGAACGCCTGCCGCGCCGCAGCGATGCCCTGCACCGAGATGTCCTCCACGAATACATGCGGCGCCGCCACGATGAGGCCTTTCATGCCCGGATGAGCCGCGGCGTAAACAAGGGCGATCGACGCCCCGTCGCTATGCCCGATCAGAAACGGATCCGTGATACCGAGTTTGTCCAGAAACTCGGGCAACGCTGCGCCCGCCTCGCGGTGCATGTAGTCGACTTTGCGCGGCACATCGAGAACATCCGATTGGCCGTGTCCGAATCGCGAGTAGACCACTGCGCCGCAGCCGGTCGCCCGCGCGACTTTCGCGGGAAAGTCCCGCCAGAGCGATATCGACCCGAGACCTTCATGCAGGAAGACCAGGGTCGGCGTGCCGGGGCGCGTCGCGGCGATGCGCCGGTACTCGAGCCTGCGGCCCTGCACCGTGACGTAGGAAGACTGCACGGGATTCCACTCCGGATGTTTCGCCCTGCTCCGGATGCTCCGCCCGGGAGGGCGTGGCGAGTGTAGCCCAATCAGAGCTTGAGCGGCCGCCAGTAACCGGTGAGCTCGAGGTATCCGCGTCCGACGATCTCCGGCCCGGCCTTTGCGCGCACCGCTCCTTCCCAGTACACGGTGCCGACGCTCGCGCGGGAGTCGAGCTCCTGATCCTCCATCAGGGGCTCGAGATCGAACGCGAGCTCGCCTGCCTCGACGCGCATTGCAACCGGATAGTTCGCCTGCGTGCGCGGTGATCGCCAGCGCCGCAGCGGAACGAAGCGGATCTCGTCCCGCGCGAACGTACGCACCGATCCGTCCGCCAGCCGCAGCGTGCCGCCCGCCCAGAACACCGCACCCTGCCGGTCACGAATTCGAAATGCCATCAGCGCGCCGCCGTCGCGCAGATTGAGCCCGACCCAGTCCCAACCTTCGGCCTCCGGCGCCAGGTACTCGCTCGACCATTCATGGTCGAGCCACGCTTCGCCCGTCACCGCCTGGCGTGCGCCGTCGACCTCGAGGGCTCCCGAGACCGCGAGGTGTGGACGGCTGTAGTAAAAGCTCGCCTGATTCTTCTCCGGTCCCTTGCGGCTATACCCGCCGTCGCCCTGCAGGAGGACCGGGCCGGTCGCACGAAACGCCAGCTCCATCGCGAATCCATTCGCCGGAATCGTCGCGACGTAGCCGGACGCGACGGCCCGCAGCGACCAATCCCCGATGCGGACGTCGGTACGTTCCTCCGCCGCATTCGCGAGTGACAAACCGGCACGCGCGGCGCGCTGATCGTGGCGCAATTTTCCGACCTGGGCATCCGCAATCGCTGCGTGCGCAAAGACGAGCTGTCGCGCCGAAAACGCGCTGGGATTCGACTCAGCCACGCGCGGCCGATTGCGAAAGAACGTGATCTGGATGCCGCGTTCGCGTCCCGCTGCATCGCGCACCCAGCCCGTGATGTACCACCACTCCGTGCGATAGGCCGGATGCGCGCCGTGATCACGGGGGAACGTGATCGGCGTCCCATGTAGGACGGACGGATACCCGGGTTCCGCCGCGGCGGCGATTCGCGACGGCGCGACCGGCGATATCGCCGCGAGGGTCAGGCCGATTACGGTCACGGATCGGAGCGCGATCCGTATGCGGTGCAGGATCGCGGCGCAGGGGCCGCATGCAGGCGGAACATTCATCGGGATCCAGTTGAAGTCTAGCAGGCGCGCGCCTAGACACCCCAGGACGCTCTTGATAGACTCCCCGGCTAAACATGCCGTGTCCTACGAGGCGCGCGCAGGCGGCCGCGGTTCAGGCGCGGCGGTTTCGAGTTGGATTTCGAATTCATCGAGTCAACGAGGAGGTTACCGTTCGCACGATTTCACATTTTATTTCGATCGGCCTGCTGGCCGTAGCGTTCGCCGCCGGACCGGTCGCAGCCGCCGAGAAACTGAAAATCGGCTTCATCACGACGCTTTCCGGTCCCGCCGGGATCATCGGCAAGCACATGAAGGATTCCGTCGAGCTCGCGCTCCAGCAC
>JAABRB010000200.1 GCA_011391185.1 Betaproteobacteria bacterium | reverse complement strand
CGGCCGCGATCGTCCTGCAGTTGAGTGCGCGCAACGCGCGCACGGCCGCGCGCTTGTGATCGGGCAACCGGATCCGGAACCCGCACACCTTCCCGTTCGGCTCGATGTCGAGCTGATGGCATAGCAGGGTCGGATGACCGAGCTGCCGCATCAGCGGCGCGGCGAATTCGTAGAATGTATCCGAGAGAATCAGGATCTGGAAGCGGTGGCGCAGCCAGTCCAGGAACTCGCGCGCGCCGGGCAACGGCCCCATGCCGGTGATGACGTCCTGGATGTCGGGCAGCCCGAGATGATGCGCCGCGAGGATCGCGAGGCGCTCCCGCATCAGCTTGTCGTAGTCGGGCTCGTCCCGGGTCGTCCGCGAAAGCTCCGCAATCCCGGTGCGCCGCGAAAACTCGATCCAGATCTCCGGGACCAGTACACCCTCGAGGTCGAGACAGGCAATCTGCAACTTATCCTCCGTCCGGCGATCCGGGCGGACCGCGCGCAAAAGGGGCGTATTTTCCGCGCTCGCGCGGGGCGGATCAAGGAAAGAAACAGCGTCGTGCCGGCGCCCGTTCGAGTCGGCGAGCAGCCGAAGCCTCCGTGCTGCGGGCCGGACGAGGTGAATGCTGTTTCGGGAAATGCCGCTCACCACCCCGTCTGCTTCGCAGCCACCCCTCCTCGGAGCGGAGGGGAAAAAACACCTCGGCTGCGCGCTGCCTAGAGCGCAACCTCCGCTGCGCCGGCGGCCAACAGATCGAGTCGCGCGGTGCTCGCCTGCACGGCGACGCGCTGGTGGTAGAAGCGCAGCCCGCGCTTGCCGCCCAGCTCTTCGCCACCGCCGGCGCGCCCCGGTCCGCCGTGCACACACATCGGCATCACGATGCCGTGACCGGTGCTCGCCTCGGCGACCTTGGCGTCGATGACGAGGATGCGCCCGTGGTGGGCCGCGATGTCGAGCGCGGCTTCGGTGGCGAATGCATCGTCGCCCGTGAACACCGAGGCGGCCAGCGAGCCCCCGCCGCGTGCGGCCAGCGCATAGGCCTCGTCCGCGCTGCCGTATGGCATCACCGTGCAGACCGGCCCGAACACCTCCACCTCGTGGATCGCCCTGCCCGCCTGCGGCGACCTGGCGCGCAGGAGCGTGGGCGGCACGAACGCCGCTACCGCCGCGTCCGCATCGACCGGCTTGAATCGGTCTCCGCCTCCGACCACGACATCGGCCTCCGCCGTGAGCTGCCGGATGCCCTCGAGTGCCGCCTTCTGCTGCGCCTTGTTCACGAGCGGCCCCATGCGGACCGACTCGTTACGCGGATTGCCGGTCACGACCTTGGCGAGTCGCGCGGAAAGCGCGTCGGTCACGGCATCGACGATCGCGGCGGGCACGAGGGCGCGCCGGATGGCGGTGCATTTCTGCCCCGCCTTCACCGTCATTTCGCGCGCCACTTCCTTCACGAATAGATCGAACTCTGCCGAGCCCGGCTTGGCGTCCGGGCCGAGCAGGCTCAAGTTCAGGCTGTCCGCTTCGATGTTGAGGCGCGTGGAACGGGCAATGACGTTCGAATTCGCGCGCAACTGGCGCGCCGTGTCCGCGGAGCCGGTGAACGCGATCGCATCCTGGCTGGCGACGAGATCACCGAGTGCGTGGCCGCCCCCGCAGATGACCGAGAGTGCGCCGACTGGCAGCGCCCCCGCGTCGATCACGTCCTTCACCATGCGCTGGGTGAGCAGGCTGGTCGATGTGGCCGGCTTCACGAAAACCGGGACACCCGACAGGATCGTCACCGCGGCCTTCTCCCACATCCCCCAGGACGGAAAATTGAAGGCGTTGATGTGTATGCCGACACCGTGCAAAGGCACCCACAGATGCATCGCCTGGAATGCTTCGTCCTTTCCGAGTCGGTCGTAGCCCGCATCGCGCAGGCAGCGCGCCCCGCCGAGACCCTTCGCGACGCCCGCATAGTACTTGAGGGTGCCGATCCCGCCGTCGATGTCGATGGCAGCGTCGACCTTCGTGTTGCCCGAGTTGCGCAAGGCGATATCGAAGTATTCGTCACGCTTGGCCGTCAGAACATCCGCGATCGCGCGCAGAAGTCCGCCGCGTTCGGCATAGGTCAGGGCGCGCAGGGCCGGACCCGCCTTGGTTCGTGCATAGTCGAGCGCGGCGGCGAAATCGATGCCGTCGCTCGTGGCCCGGGCGAGCTCTTCGCCCGTGACGGGATCGATCAGCGCAACGCCGCCCCCCTGGCCCTCGATCCATTTTCCCGCAACGTAATTCGCCAGCTTCATTGGTTGATTCTCCCGGTTTGCGCGAACGGTGCGCGTGAGCGCTCCGCGGTGGCCCGGCGCCGGCGAGTGATCGCGCCGCGCGTGGCGGCAATCGGCACCGTCGGGTGAAGATACCACCGCGGCTGACAGGCGGCAAAGCGGGCGCGCGGCGATTCGGCGCGCCGCTCATTGCGACGACGTCTACTGCGGCGCGCGCGCCTTTGCGGCGTCGACCCCCAGCGATGGATCCGTCAGCGTCTCGAGAAACGCAACGAGATCGTCCACTTCCTGGGCCGACAGCTTGAGCGAGCGCAGGATCCGCTCGCCGTCCGCGTGCAGGCGCTCCTCGTTCAGTTCGGAGTAATGCAGCACGACGTCGCGCAGCGTCGCGAGGCTGCCGTTGTGCATGTATGGAGCGGTGAGCGCGACGTTGCGCAGCCCGGGTACTTTGAACTCGCCGAAGTTGCGATGCTGGATTGCGACGTGCCGGGTCTTGGCCGCGGCCCTGCCGCTGGCGTCGTCGCTGTACGGCCCGAGCAGATTGCGCCGGTCGGCGCGCAGCTCTCCGATGCCGCCGTGCCGCCCCGAGTCGACGCGGCCCGGCGCGACGAAGTACGGCATCCCGACGTCCGCGAACTCGCCGTTCGTGAACATCGGTCCGAAATGGCAGAAGCTGCAGTTGCCCTTGCCGACGAAGGTCTGCAGCCCGCGCTGTGCCGCGGTCGGATAGCGTGCGACGGCCGCGCGGTCGTTGCGCGCCAGCGCGTCGCGGAAATCGTCGAACGGGCTGCGCGGCGAGACCAGCGTCTCGAGATAGGCCGCGATCGCCTTCCCGGCGTCGACAAGCCGCGCCTCGTCGCTTCCTGAAGGAACCGGGTGGCTACCGAACGCGCGCTCGTAGAAGCGCGCGTAATCTGCATCCGATCGCAGCAGGCGCGCCACGTGCGGAGCATCGGCCGCGAGCTCCCTGGGCTCGAGGATGGGTTTGATGCTCTGCAGCCACAAGCTGTCGGCGGCGCCGTCCCAGCCAAACCAGCGTGCGAAACCGACGTTCCACACGCTCGGCGTGTTGCGGTCGAGCGCGGCGCGGCCGTAGGCCCGCGCCCGACCGTCGGTGAACGCGCGGTCCCGCAGGTGGCACGCGGCGCACGACATCGCGTCGTCCCCCGAGAGCCGGCGATCGAAGAACAGGCGCTCGCCCAGCGCGATGGCATCGGCGTTACCCGACACGCGATTGCTCGGGTCGCGGAGCACCGGCTGCGGCCATGGACCATGCTGTAGGATCCGCCGGATCTCCGGCGCGCTGAACGCGACCGGTGCCTGCGCCCAGGCGACCGTGGCGCCAGCCTGGAGAAGCGAGCAGGCGAGAAGCAATGCGGCGAAACGCAGCCTCATTCGAGCAGCAGATCCTTGGTGATTCGCTCGTGCGCTCCGGGCGCGTCGAGATCGAAAACGAACTGCCAGCGTCCCGGCATGTGGAAGAGCAGCCCTTCGGCCCTGAACCTCCCCTCGCCCGCCGCCACCACCGTGGGGCGATAGTTCATGCCGTGCCGGTGCGCGGGCATGTGCGCATCGACGCGCAATCCGGTGGGCGGCGCAGCCGCGCCCTTTGCGCAGACCTGGGCTTCCAGCGCGAAGGTGCGACCGACGGCAACGCGCGCGGGCTCCGCCCGGAACACCACCGTGTAGTGCTGCGACTCCGCGTGCATGCCGTCGGCCCCCAGCGCCGCGACGCAGTCCGCGGCCAGCACATGTGCCGGGGCAATCGCCGCGAGCAGCATTGCCATGCGCCGCGGCGCCATGTCTCAGTCCGCCCGACGCTTGTCGAACGTCTCGCCGATCACTTGCTCGCCGTTCTTCCAGGCGATCCGCTCGGCTACGTCCGGCGGTAGATCTGCGAGCCATCCGCGCGACCATGCCGAGTGCTCCGGCACGTAGTGCCAGCGCTCCGGGACGAACGTATCGGTGCCGACCATGAAGCGATCGGGAAACTCGAGGAACGCCGTGCGCCACTCGGGCGCGACCTTGCCGCCGGCGGCGTGGTCGGTGCGGAACGCGAGATCGGCCCACAGGTGCGGGTACTTCCGCAGCATCGCGCGCACACGCTCGGGCTGCTCGAATCCGGCATGGGCCCAGAGAATGCGCGCCTGCGGCCACTGCGCGAACAACCGCTCGATCGCGTCCGCATCGGAATGGGCGTGAAGCATCAGACCGTACTGCCGGGCAAGCTCGACCATTCTGCGCGGTACCGGGAGCTCGGCATCCGCGCCGTAGAGATGGAACTCGCCGATCGCGACGTAGCGGTACTTCTTGAGCCGCTCCTCGAGGTAGGCGACGACGCCCGGGTCGCGCACCCAGCTCGCGATCTCGCCCCGTCGCCGGTAGGGGCGAAGCTCGGGAATGATCAGGTCGGGCGCGGCTGTGTAGAGCTTCTGCGTCCCGTCATCGTCGGAGCTCGACACGAGCGCACGCTTCACCTTCGCCTTGCGCAGCAGCGCCACGACGTCCTCGGTCGGCAGCATTTCCACGGCGTCGTGGCTGTAATGGACATGCGCGTCGAATATCGGGAGCTCCGCGGCGCGCGCGTCCGGGACCGCGAGCACCGCCACGACGACCGCCACGAAATGTGCTGCGAAACGTGTGAGCATGATAGACCTCGTACGGACGATGGGGCCCCTCGGCACCGACACTGCAAGCATACCGCGTGCGGCCGCTCGGCCACGAAGCATGCCGCAAGCGGGCAGGCTGCCATGGCGCGAACGTCGGGGCGGCAAATGATATTCCGGGGGATCGACGCCTTCAGCTCGTCAGCCGGCGATAAACTTCCGCCGTTTTCAATGGCAGCCGGCGCACGTCGTCGATGAGCACCCAGCTTGCCGCGCCGTACATGTGCGGGAGGTAGTCGCGCGCCTGCTCGTCGATGGTGATGCAGAAGGGATGGATGCCCTGCCGGCGCGCTTCGAGGAGCGCCTGACGGGTGTCCTCGATTCCGTACTCGCCACGATACCCGTCGCCGAAGTCATCCGGCTTGCCGTCCGAGAGGGTCACCAGCAGGCGCGTTCGCACGTCCTCCGCCGCGAACATCCCCGCGGCGTGGCGGATCGCCACGCCCATCCGCGTGTAGTCCTGCGGCGTGATGCCGGCGATGCGGCGCTTGACGAGCGTGCCGTAGGGCTCGTCGAACCGCTTCACCCGATAGAGTTCGCAGCGCTTGCGCGTCATGCCGGAAAACCCGTAGATCGCATACCGGTCGCCCAGCACTTCGAGCGCCTCGCAAAGCAGCACGAGTGCCTCACGCTCCGCGTCGTTGATCCAGCCCTTGGTCGAGCCGCTCATGTCCACGAGGAAAATGACGCCGATCGACCGATCGGTGCGGTGCCGGCGCGTGAAAAAGCGCTCGGGAAACTCGTGCCCCGCGGCGCGTTCCGCGAGCCCGGCCACCGCAGCGTCGATGTCGATGCCGTCGCCGTACGGCTGGCGCCGGTGCGTCCGGTCCTCCCCGCGCAGCGCCTCGAAGGTGCGCTTCAGGCTCGCGATCTGGGGACGGTACTTCTCGAGGGTGCGCCAGACGAAGCCCGCGTCGCCAGGGTGAATATCGCGGATGCGCAACGCGCACCAGCGGCGCCGATAGTGCTTGCGGGCGAAGTCCCATTCGTCGTACAGGGCAGCGCCCTCATCGCCGCGCGCCGCTTCGTCCTCGCTTCCCCCGGCCTCGCCCGGTTGCGCTCCCGGCGGATAGGCACCCGCCCCGGCCGGCACCAGGTACTCGGGCGGAAGCTCGCCAAGATCCTGCAGGATCGATTGCACGAGGCTGGCCGCGTCCACGGGAGGGGTCACCGGCATTCCCTCCAGCAGCAGCTCGAAATCCCGCGCCCCGGCCGCATCCGGCTCGGCCAGCAACACCTCGAATCGTGCATCTGGCGCGTCGACGGGTTGCTCGCGGTCATGACTTTCGTGTTGGAGTGCGGCGAGCATTGAGCGAAATGCTTCCTTTTCCCGCGCGATTCGGGCGGCGCGTACCGCCTCCGCTGCCTCGGGACGCAGCGAACCGACATAGCACCATCGCGGCGGCGCACGGGCGATATCGATGCGCGCCAGCACCGCGACCGAGTCGGCGGCGTTGGCTTCCCGAGCCCTCAGGGGCTCGAGCAGTGCCAGGAGGTCGGGACTCGGCTCCGGCAGCTGCAGAGTGCGCATGTCCCGCGCGAGGCCGGGTAGCACCCGCGCGATCTTCGCGTCCAGTCGCACGGCCTCGAGAAACGCGAGCCAGCGCCGCGCACGGGACGGCTCGGGACTGCGCTCGATCGCAGCGCCCACATCGTCCCCATAGGTGCCGAAGCGCGTCTGCGCCCACGCGCGGCCGACCATGGCCTTGTAGACGAGAAAATTGCGCTCCCGCCCCTC
>JAABRB010000199.1 GCA_011391185.1 Betaproteobacteria bacterium | reverse complement strand
GCGTTGCGCGAACTCGGTCTCGATGTAGCCGTTGTAGTTGCCCTCGACGATGGTCAGGCCGAGATCGAGTGGATGCCCCATGGAAAAGCCGCGCTCGCCCTTGCTGAGCGGTGCGGGCCGGATCGGGAGGAAACCCCGTCCGCCGCGGCCGGTGGCAAGCACCGCGAGGTCGTTCGCCACGTCGACGGCGATGAGCCGGGGCGTCTCGGTCGAGCCGTCGGTGCACTCGAGTTCGAGCGCGTAGTCGTTCGGTTCGAGGGCGAGCTTCGAGACGACGTGGTAGTTGGTGAGGACCAGGCCTTCAGCGGTGGCGAGAAAGCCGGTTCCGGTGGCCGCCCGGGCCTGCGTCCCCTTGTGAATCACGCGGACCTGAAGCAGCTTGTCCTTCGCTTGCTCGAAAACCGCGCGGGCCTCGGCGGACGTTGCCAGGGGGAGGGCAGGGGGCTCGGCGGGTGCCGCCCGTGCCCGGTCCGGTGCGCTCGCGAGCGCGCAGACGAGGAGCAGCGCCGCCACCTCCGCCGCGGTGCTGATTGCAAATTGCTTGAACTGCATGGATGCCTCCGAACAAAGCACCCCTCCTTTTGTGGTTGCGATGCTGAGGCTCGGGGTGGCTCAAAGGATGAGCCTCGCGGCGTGGCGTTTGTCAGAGATTGTCAAATCTTCGCGGTTGCGGGGGCAGTGGCACGCATGGCCCGGAGGAGCCTCGGCGCCCTCCCGTTTCAGTTCGCCCGCCGCTTCTCGAGCGCGGTCTCGATTTTCTGTGCGTCCTGAAGAAATCCGTCCAGGCCGGTTCCCTTCGCCCCGTGCGGCGGTGGCGCTTTCGTGGCGTACGCCATGTAGGTGAGGTCGTCCCTTGCGCCGAGGTACGTGAAGACGGCGTACCCCTGCACGACCGCGGCGGTAATCGCGACGACGGCCACCGCGGCGCATCGCCCGGGCGCGCCGGATGCGAGCTTGACGTGGCGCCACAGGCCCCACGCCATGATCGAGCCGAGCGTCGCGAGCCACACGTAATCCGACCCCGGGACGGCGAGCGCGAAGGCGAGAAAGCGCGGGCTCATGGCGAAGAGGATGCCGATGCAGGCGAATGCCGCGACGCCGAGATGCGCGGCAAAGCGGGGCTTCGCCGTGAAACGCTTTCCGACCAACGCCCATGCCCCAGCCCAGACGAGCAGCGCGAGCGTGGCCAGGGCGAGCGTCGCTATCGGCATGTCGAGGGAAGTCAGTGCGTCCATGTGATTGCCTCCAGGTATTTCTTGGCCAGCTTCTGCCCATCCTTGAAGCTCACCCCGGTGACCGTCAGGGTGCCAAGGAGCGCTGCAGATGCGCTATCCACGGTGAGTGCGCGAAGGTGGAGGTCGTACAGTCCCGCAAAATCCCGGTAGGCGCGCAAGCAGAGCGCAACGCGCAACGCCCCTCCGGGGCGACGGACGAAGCCGTCGTGACAGCGATACCCAGTGAGCGCCTCTCCGTCGCTTTCCACCGCAGCGCGGGGCGCGCCGTCGGCGAAGACCTTGTTCATCGAGTCGGCGAAGGCCATCGTGGATTGGAAGAAGCCTTTTTCGAATCGCTCGTGCCGGAAGGCAAGTGCGCCGGTCTGCAGGTCATCGTCGACGAAGAGGTCGCCGGGAACCAGGCAGGTCCGGGCGCTGCGCGGAAGTTCGTGGCCCGAGAACTTCGGAGAAATGTCCTGGCACCGCGCGTAGGCCGCCCGCGTGTCGGGGACGATGTAGTGGCCCGTGGCGGTCGTACCGATTGCTCCGAAGGCGAAGAGACTGTCGTAGAGAAAGCTTTGATGCTCGGAGACCTGGGCGACCACTTCCTTCCGGAAATCGGTCGGCGGCACCTTTGCCTTGGCGGCGCGCGCGAGGAAGGACCCGACGGCGAACTTGGCGGGGACGAAGTAGCTCATGACCGGGTTGCCCGCGCGACGCGCGACGCTCACGCCGAGGACTTGGCCGTCGGGTGTCACGACGGGTCCGCCGCTCATGCCCGGGTCGATCGCTCCCGCGAAGCCGAACTGCAAGGGGAGCGCGGTCTCGGCGTACCCCTCGTAGGTGCCTTCGACGATCGTTGTTCCCCCGTCGCGCCGATATCCCATCGCAAAGGCGCGCGCGCCTCTTGCGAGCCACGTGTCGCTGAGCGTCAGGAAGGGCTGGCCGGTACGATCCGTCGCGAGCACTGCGAGATCATTCCCGACGTCGATGGCCACGAGGCGAGGCGTGATGCGCGTCCCGTCGGCAAACTCGAGCTCGAGCGCGTGGTCCTGCGGCTCGAGCGCGATCTTCCGGACGAGGTGGTAGTTGGTGAGGACGAGGCCGTCAGCGGTGGCGACGAAACCCGTCCCCGTCGCGGCACGCGCTCGCGTCGCCTTGTGAATCACGCGGACCTGAAGCAGCTTGTCTTTCGCATGTTCGAAAACCGCGCGGGCCTCCGCGGACGTTGCGGGCGAGGGTGAAGTGGAGTCGGCCGTCGCATGGACCGATTCGCTGGCGGGCGCGCACGCGAAGAGCAGTGCTGCGATGCCCGCCCTGGCTGTGATTGCAAGTTCCTTGCAGTGCATGGATGCCTCCAGTCAAGACACCCCCCCTTTTTGTAGGGACCATGCTGGCGCCGCGGGTGGCTCATCGAATGACTTACTACCCGCCGCAACTGTGAACAACTGTGAAATCTGCGCACCGGGCCCTGTTCGCCAGGTGCGAGCTGCGCTCCCCGGCTCACGCTATGTGCGACTGCCGGCGATACGCTGACCACGGATCGTAGAGGCATCGGAATTCGACCGAAGCTCCGGACAACGAATTCGCGCCGTTTCGACCATCTGATTGCATCGCCGAGTTAAGCGACAACTTGCAGCGCGAGGAGCACCGCCTCGCGGGGCAGGGTGAAGCAAAGAAATATTTTTGCACTTCCCAGGGTGATGGTCCCCGATTCGATCACCCTTGGAGCGTGAACCGGCAGCCGCCTTCGGGGTTCGATATGCTCAGACCCATGCGAACCACGGTACAACTCGACGACGCCCTGCTCGAACGCGCCAAGCGGGAGGCCGCGCGGCGCCACATGACGCTCACCGCGCTCATCGAGGAGGGTTTGCGCCTCGCCATCGCGCGCCCAGCTGTGCGAATCACGCTCCCGGTCTGCCGCCGCGGCGGTGGCACTCTTCTCACAGTCGATCTCGACAATTCGGCGGCACTATTGGGCCGGATGGAAGGGCGCGATTGATCCTCGCCCACGCCAACGTCCTGATCTACGCGTTCCGCAGCGATTCGGCCCAGCACGAGCAGTACCGTGACTGCTCGAATCGATCATCAACGGTCCCGAGGCCTACGGCGCTGCTCCGCAGGTGTTGAGCGCGCTGGTACGGGTCACGAGGCACCCGCGGATCTTCGCCCGGCCGAGGCCGTCCGGAAGACGCGCTCGAACAAGCCACCCAGGTCCTGTCTGGCGGTCAGGCGCCGCGCAAGCAGCCGTTGAGCCGAGCACCAGTCTTTCAATCGGCCGCCCGGAAACCTTGCGAACAGCCGACTCCGAATCTAGCATTCAGCCGACACTGATTCTTGCATTCAGCCGCTCGACGGGATTACCCTCCAGCATGCCCCGGACCGCCAGAATGTATCCCCGAGGCCTCGCGCCGCGCCTGCGCGAGGCGCTCGGCGACACGCCGGCCGTCCTGATCCATGGCCCGCGCCAGAGCGGCAAGACCACGCTCGCGCGCGCTGTCGGCGAGTCCCGGGGGTACCGCTACGTTTCGTTCGACGAGGAGGCTGTCCTTGCGGCGGCGCGCAGCGACCCCGTGGGCTTCGTGTCCAGCCTTTCCGGGAGGACCATCCTGGACGAGGTGCAGCGGGCGCCGGAAATCTTTCCCTCCCTCAAGGCCGCTATCGACCGGCGCAGAACCGCGGGGCGGTTCATCCTGACCGGATCGGCCAACGTGCTGCTCGTTCCCCGTCTCGCGGAGTCTCTCGCCGGCCGGATGGGCCTGCTGCGGCTTCATCCGCTCGCGCAATGCGAGATCGAGAATCGCCGGCCCCGATTCATCGACGCCTTGCTTGCGGGCCGCTTCCGAACCGGCCTCAGCGAACGCCTCGGCAGCGACCTCGCGGAGCGCATCGTCGCCGGTGGATATCCCGCCGCGCTTGCCCGCCGGAGCGCCGCGCGCCGCGGCGCGTGGTACCGGGACTACGTCGAGACGCAGATCCAGCGCGATGTCCGCGACCTGGCACGCATCCACTCGTTAGATACGCTGCCCAAGCTACTCGCTCTGGCAGCAGGCCAGACCGCGTCGCTCATCAACGTGGCGGACCTTTCGGCGCCCTTCGAGCTGACGCGCCAAACCATCCACGACTACGTCACGCTGCTGGAGCGCGTGTTCCTGCTCGAGCGATTGCCCGCGTGGCATACGAACCGTCTGAGCCGGATGGTCAAGCGCCCGAAGCTTCACATGGGCGACACGGGAGTGGCGTGCGCGCTGCTCGGAATCGGCGCGGCCGTGCTCGACAAGGAGCGGGCGATGCTCGGGCCGATGCTGGAAACGTTCGTGCTCCAGGAGCTGCGCCGTCAGGCGAGCTGGCGTCCAACGCCGATCGGCTTCTTTCACTTCAGGGATCGCGATGACTTCGAGGTGGACATCGTGTTGGAGCAGGGTCAGTCGGCCGTCGCCGGCATCGAGGTGAAGGCGGCTGCCACGGTGACTGAGGGCGATCTCCGGGGGCTTAAGAAGCTGCGCGACGCCGCGGGCAGACGCTTCGCTGCGGGCATCGTTCTCTACGACGGGAGCGCGACCATACCGTTCGGGGACGGCCTGTACGCCGTGCCGCTCCGTGCCTTGTGGGAGACCTGAGCGCGTGGTTCGATGTCCCGCGTGCGACCGCGCTGTGCGTATTGGCACACCGCGCCGCCATTTCCGCCCCGTGGCAACGCCGCATCCCGCATAATCTCTGCCACTGCAACCGCCCAGAGCCATCCCGAAATGGCCATGCATGGCGACGCTGATCCCCTCGCTCGGTAGCTGCGCGCGCCGGATGACCCCGGGCGAGCGCCGCCTCGCCCAGCGCCTCGAGGCGAAGCTCGAGGACGACTACCTCTGCTGGTACGACGTGCCGGTCGGCCCGAAGCACCTGCATCCCGACTTCGTCGTGCTGCACCCGGGCCGCGGCCTCCTCGTGCTGGAGGTGAAAGACTGGCGCCTCGACTCCATCCGCAAAGCTGACCGCGCCGCCTTCGAGCTCCTCACCGACCGCGGCCTCACGCGCGCTGCCAACCCGCTCGAGCAAGCCCGTCAATACGCGTTCGCGGTCACAGCGCTCCTGGAGCGCGACCCAGCCCTGCGAGTCGCCGACGGCGCGCACCAAGGCAAGCTCGTCGTGCCGTATGGCTACGGCGTGGTGCTCACGAACATCTCGCGCAAACAATTCGAAGCGACCGATCTCGACGAAGTCCTCAACCCCGAGCGCGTGATCTGCCAGGACGAGATGACCGAATCGGTCGATGCCGCCGCCTTCCAAGAGAAAATCTGGCGCATGCAGTCCGCGCCCTTCCAGCGCCTGCTCACGCTGCCCCAGGTCGAGCGCATCCGCTGGCACCTCTTCCCGGAGATCCGCATCCAGCAAGGCACGCTCGCCCTCGAAGGCGAACCCGCAGCCGCAGAAGCGACCGTCCTCGACGTCGCCCCCGACCTCGTGCGCGTGATGGACCTCCAGCAGGAGCAGCTCGCCCGCAGCCTCGGCGAGGGGCACCGCGTCATCCACGGCGTGGCGGGCTCGGGCAAGACGCTCATCCTCGGCTACCGCGCCGAGCGGCTCGCGCTCCTCATGCAGAAGCCGATCCTCGTCCTCTGCTACAACGTCGCGCTCGCCGCCAAGCTCCGCCACGTGATCCAGGAGAAGGGCCTCGGCCAGCAAGTGACCGTGCGCCACTTCCACGGCTGGTGCATGGACCAGCTCAAGCTCTACCACGTCGCGCTGCCGCCGCCCGCCAACGGCGGCGGATCGTCGGCCTTCGTCGAGGCACTCGTCGCGCGGGTGACAGAAGCGGTCGAGTGCGGCCAGATCCCCCGTGCCCAGTACGGCGCGGTGCTGATCGACGAAGGGCACGACTTCCAGCCCGAGTGGCTGAAGCTCGTCGTGCAGATGGTCGATCCGGACACGAGTGCCTTTCTCCTCCTCTACGACGACGCCCAGTCGATCTACGGCAGACAATCCCGCCGCAAGTTCAGCCTCGCGAGCCTCGGCATCCAGGCGCAGGGCCGCACCACGATCCTCAAGCTCAACTACCGCAACACGAACGAAGTGCTCGCGGTCGCCTACGAGTTCGCCCGCGAAGTGCTCACCCCCGAGGAAGCGGGCGAGGACGGCATCCCGCTCGTCGCCCCCACGAGCGCCGGCCGCCACGGCCCTGTCCCCGAGCTCGTCAGCCTCCCCAACCTCAAGAGCGAAGCGAACTACATCGCCAACCGCCTGAAGGAATCGCACACCCGCGGTCGAGCGTGGCGCGACATGGCCGTCGTCTACCGCGCAGGCTTCATGGGCGAGGAAGTCACCCGCAGCCTGCGCGCGGCCGGCATCCCGGTCGAATGGCTGAACGAGAGCAAGCGAAGCAGCAACTACCGGCCGGGCGAGGATTCGGTCAAGGTCATGACCATGCACGCAGGCAAGGGCCTCGAGTTCCCGCTCGTCGCGATCCCCGGCATC
>JAABRB010000198.1 GCA_011391185.1 Betaproteobacteria bacterium | reverse complement strand
CGGCAAGGCGGTGCCCGGCGACGACTTCGCTTCTCACCGCAGCGAGCACTTCGCGCATCGCGGCGTGCTCGGTGCCCTCGATGGTCGCGGCGAGAGCGGTGGCGAGCGGCAGCCTCGCCGCAAGCAGGCTCGAAAACTGGCGCGTGGCGAGCGCCAGCTCGGATTCAGAAAACCTCCGGCGCCGGAACGGCGCCGGCCGCGCGCCACGCTCCGAGGCTACGGCATCGACAGCCAGCGGCACCAGGCCGCGCGCGCGGAGCGAAGTGCGTGCTGCGCGCGCGCTGTCGGCCTCGAGCAGGCCCTGCTCGATGCGGCCGGCGGCGTTGGAAGCTTCGAAGCGAAACGAAGGCATTGGAAGTAGTAATGGGTAATGGGTAATGGGTAATGGGTAATGGTCTATCAAACGGTGAGTAGTGGAAGGTGAATGGTGAATCGAAAGAACCGTGAATGGTGAATCGTAAATGGTCAATCGTAACTACCTTGTACCTTGAACCTGTCTTTCTCCTTGCCCCTTTTAGCTTGCCCCTTGTAACTGCCGTTGTCCCTTGCCCCTTGCCTCTTGAAACTCAACTCATCACTCATCACTCATTACTCATTACTCATTACTCATCACCCCGCGTAGCGGCACCCATCACGCTTCACGCGTCACGCGCAGCAACTCTTCGCCCGAGGTAACGCCGGTTTCAACCCAGCGCGCGCCGTCCTCGTTGAGCGTTCGAAAACCCCGCGCGCGCGCCAGCTCGCGCAGCTTCTGCTCGCCCTCGCGCGCATGGATGGCGGCGCGCAGAGGTTCGTCGATCACGAGCAGCTCGTAGACCCCGGTGCGGCCCGCATACCCCACCTGCCCGCAGCTGGGGCAGCCGACCACGCGCCAGCGCCCGCCCGGGTCCTGGCGGCGACATTCGGGGCAGAGCTTGCGCAGCAAGCGTTGCGCCAGAATGCCGAGTATCGAGGACGAGAGCAGGAACGGCTCGATGCCCATGTCAAGCAGGCGCGTCACGGCGGAGGCAGCGTCATTGGTATGCAGGGTCGCCAGCACCAGGTGGCCGGTGAGCGAGGCCTGCACTGCGATCTGGGCCGTCTCCAGGTCGCGGATCTCGCCGATCATGATGACGTCGGGATCCTGGCGCAGGATCGCGCGCAGCGCGCGCGCGAAGGTCATGTCGATGCGCGGGTTGACCTGCGTCTGGCCGATTCCCTCCAGATCGTACTCGATCGGGTCCTCGACGGTGGTGATATTGGTCGTGGCGGCATCGAGGCGCGAGAGCATCGCGTAGAGCGTCGTGGTCTTGCCACTTCCCGTGGGGCCGGTGACGAGCACGATGCCATGCGGTTGCTTTACCAGTCGGTCGAGCACGGCAAGGGTATCCTGCGCCATGCCGAGCTTCTCGGGCTCGAGCCGCCCGCGCTCCTTGTCGAGCAGGCGCAGCACCACGCGCTCGCCGTGCCCGGTCGGCAGTGTGGAAACGCGCACGTCAACCGGCCGGCCGCCCAAGCGCAGCATGATGCGGCCATCCTGCGGCAGTCTCTTCTCGGCAATGTCGAGGCTCGCCATGATCTTGATGCGCGATACCAGCGCCGCGTGCAGCGCGCGCCGCGGGCGCACGATGTCGCGCAGTGTGCCGTCGATGCGGTAGCGCACCACCGAATAGCGCTCGAAGGGCTCGACGTGGATATCGGAAGCGCCCTCGCGGACCGCCTGCGAAAGCAGCGCATTCAGCATGCGAACGATGGGCGCGTCGTCGCGCGCTTCGAGCAGGTCCTCAATCTCGGGAATGTCCTGGATCAAGCGACCGAGATCGACATCGCCTTCGACCTCGCCCACCACGCTCGCCGCTTCGCCCTCTGTTTCGGCGTCGGCGTACGCCGCGCGCAGGCTCGACTCGAACTGCACGGTGTCGACGACGACGGGACCGATCTCGCGTCCGAGCGCGCGCCGCACCTCCATCACCGCGGCGGGCGGCGTTGCGCGCGTGACCCAGAGCACCAGCCGTCCGTCGCGCTCCGCCGCCGGCAGCACCGAGTGCGCCTTGGCGTAAGCATAGGGAATGAGATGCTTCATCACAGCCAGGCGGCGCAGTGCATTGACTACGCTACTGGGTGGGCGTCGGGGGAGAAACCGGGGGTGGCTTCACCGCTGTGCCCGGATCGGCGGCGGGTTTAGATTCCGGGCCAAGCGGCGGCATGACCGGAGGCTCCATCGCGGGAAGCACCGGATGCGGGCCCTGCTTCGTGCTTTCCTCGAGAATGCGCATCTGGTCGTAGCGATCGACCACGAGCGAGCGGCCGGCGGCTTCGTTACGCACGACGAACGGTCGCAGGAACACCATCAGGTTGGTCTTCTGCTGACGGCGCGTCTCGTAGCGGAACAACTGCCCGAGGAACGGAATATCGCCGAGCACCGGCACTTTCTCCACGTTGCTGGCCACGGTGTCCTGCACCAACCCCCCCAGCACCACGATGGAGCCGTCATCAACCAGAACATTGGTCTCGATCGCCCGCAGTTGGGTGATGATGCCGGCGGGGTTGGTGTCGCTCTCGACGCGGGACACCTCCTGGTAGATCACCAGCTTGATGGTGCCCCCTTCGCTGATCTGCGGCCGGACCCGAAGCGTAAGGCCGACGTCCTTGCGTTCGATCGTCTGAAACGGATTGATGGCCGCCGACGACGGCGTCGTGAACTGCCCGGTAATGAAGGGCACGTTCTGGCCGACGATGATGCGCGCTTCCTCGTTATCCAGCGTCAGGATGTTGGGTGTGGACAGAATGTTCGCCTTGGTGGTTCGCTCCAGCGCCCGCGCCAGGAACTGCAGGTTGGTGATTGTGCCAACGCCCGGCAACGTGATGGTTCCCTTAGCGATGCCGATGTTGAGCCCCGTGCCGACAGTGGCCGGGTTCTGTGCAATGCCGAGTATGTTCTGGCCGGCAATACCGAAATTGGTGCCACCGACCGCCCCACTGCCACCACCGGCGGACGCGTTTCCAAGCCCGGTCTGCCACTGGATGCCGAACTCGGCAGCCTGATCGCTCGTCACCTCCACGATCAGGCTTTCGATGAAGACCTGTGCGCGGCGCACGTCGAGCTGGTCGATGACGACGCGCAATTGGCGATAGACCGCGTCCGGCGCGGTGATGATGAGGGTATTGGTCGTCGGGTCCGCCTGGATTAGCGCACCGCCGACCTTCCCTGATACCGGCGCCGCAGTCGTGCCCTGAGCCGCCGAGGCGCTACCGGGAGGTTGCACCGGCTGAGGCGAACCCGGAGGCCGACCTGCCGCTTGAAATGCCAGCGGGGTAATAGACTGAGAAAGGCCTCCGGCGGCTTGATCGCCTCCCCCGGTGCCGAGCAGCGTGCGCGCCAGGCGGGTCGCCTCGGCGTTTTTCAGGTACACGACGTGGATGTTGCCCGGCACCGCCGAAGGCTGGTCGAGCTTGGCAATCAGGGTGCGCACGAGGATGACTCGCGCTGGAGTCGCGGAACGAATGAGGAGGGAATTGCTAATCGGTTCCGCCAGCACCGTCACCCTCTGGCTGGCGTCCGATCCCTGCGCCGCGGCTTCGAGTATCTTCCCCAACAGAACCGCGAGATCGCTCGCGATCGCGTGCTTAAGCTGGACAATATCGATTTCGCTGCCGGCCGGCGTGTCGACCGCGGCGATGATGCGCGAGATGCGGCGAATGTTCTCCGCAAAGTCGGTGACGACGAGAGTGTTGTTCGCCGGAAAGGCGCTGATGGTGTTGTTCGGCGCGATCAGGGGGCGCAGCAGCTGGACGAGGCTCGCCGCCGCCGCGTAGTTCAGTCGAAATACCTGCGTCACCAGCTCGTCGCCGCGCGCCGCGCCCACGGGCGGCCCGGACTGCACTGCGCCGCCCTGGAGCTTGGCATCGGCCTCCGGCACCACGCGCACGACGCCGCCCGATTCGACCAGGACGATGCCTTGCATGCGCAGCGCGGTGCTCAATGTCGCCATCGCCTGCTCGGGTGACATCGGCTGCTCGATCGTGAGGGTGAGCGTGCCCTTTACGCGCGGATCGACGATGAAAACCTTGCCGGTGAATTGGGCAATCGCGCGCACCACTGCGTCGATCTCGGCATTCGAGAAATTGAGCGTGACACGCTCCTGAGCCACCGCGCCTGTGCTCACCGTGAGCGCCACCAGCAGCGTCGCCATCCACAGGCAAATCCGCCCTACTCGCGAAGGCTTTGCGGACGCGCCGGTCCGATGCTGCGCATTCACTCGAAGTCCCAACGGCATGTCCTTCATTTGTGCCAAGTTTTGAGAGTAGGGGAACGAATTATCCCCCAAAGGAAAGCGGTCCGCGAAGGGCATGTGGCTATTTCCGCCACATACTACTAATTTACTGGAAGATAATACTATATCTACTTCATTTATATCATGTTTCTATGGCTATGACCGCTTGATCCCCCGCCCGGCGGCCCAGCACGCTTATCAGCCCGATCAGCGCCGGGCGCATTTCCGGGTCGGACGACGCCAATCCTTTGAAACTCACCCGCCCGCTTTTTACTGTTCCGCTACCCTGCAAGCGCAGCGGCCCGCGCAAGGTGTTGAGCTGCAAGCGCGCGGTGTCCCCCGCCCCGGTCACCACCAAGCGATAGCTTCCCAAGGGCGCGACCGTCGACAACGCCGACTGCGCCTCGCGCCAGTCGATCTGGAGATCGCCCGCGAATGCGCCACCTTTGAGCTCGACGTCGGTCCAGCGCAAACCGAGGGCTCCGCCGGGTCGGACGGTGTTGAAGGGTGCGCCGAGAGCCGCCAGCAGCGCCGCGGGCAACTCCGCCTGGCCCGCTTTCAGCGCGATCGACTTCGCCGAGTGCGAAACCGCGAGCGGCGCGGACAGTGCCGGATGCCAAACGTCCGCCGTCACGCGCCCGGACGCAATCACAGAGAGTCCGATGTTCCAGGAGATGCGCCCCGGAATAAGCGTCACCTGCCGCCCGTCGCTCAGGCCGAGCAGCGCCGAGCCGCTCCAGACCGTGCCGCGCGCGTCGATCAAGCGTAGCCTGCCTTGCGCCTGCAGCCAGTCGCCGACCCACGCAGCCGGAGCACGCACGGCCGCGGTCAACACCATTGCGAGGACTGCGGCGAGCGCGAGGCCCGTGCCGTAGCGCATCCCGAAAAACCACTTCATACTAAAAACCGCAGTTCATAACCGCAAAGGCGCAAAGACGCCAAGTAACGCAAGGGGGATTCGCAAACGATTGGCTCACCTGCCAGAAGAACCCCGGATTCCATGCAATGCATTGTCTTTACGAGTCTTTGCGCCTTCGCGCCTTTGCGGTTCGCTGTTTCCAGGTTCATTGCCGCGCCGCGATTTCGAAAGTGGCCTCGGCATCAACCACGGCGCGGATCGAAGTCCGCGAGATCCGTACGGCGGCGATGCGCAGCCGCGATTCGCGCGCCGTTTGCTCCGCCCACGCGAGCCATTGCGTCGCCGGCACATCCTTGGCGCTCACCGCTACACGGCGCTCATCGAGCATGGTGACGCGCACGCCACCGAGGTTTGCGCGCGCGAGCGACTGCTCGAGCGCGATTTTGGCTGCGGCTGCCGATTCCACCGCGACACCGCGGCTCGTCAACTGTTTTGCTTCCTGCGCAAGCGAATTGACTTCAGCCACCTGCGCGCGCAGCCGCGGCAATTCGGCCCCCAGCCGCTGGCGTGCCTTCCACGCCGGCTCGATCGTAGTCAGGTAGAGGAGCGCCAGTAGTGTGAAAGATCCGGCAGCAGCCGTCATCACCCGCTCGCGGCGGTTGAGCCCAAGCCACCACGCGCGCAGCCTGGCGATCACGTCCCTCCTCCCTTACGCACGCTCAATATCGAATCGGAAAATCTCGCCGTCAGCCCGCCCTTCGCCAGGCGCGTGATAAGAGCGTCTTGCTTCGCTGCCGAGTCCACGGCCCGGGGCTCGAAACGCACCTGCAGCGCGCGGTCGCGATATTCGATCAGCCGCACCGAATCGGCGTCCGCCTGCACCGCTTGCGCGAAGCTTGCCGCAAGCGGAAGGAAATCCCCGATGTCGCCAGTGCCGGCGCCGGAACGCATGTCGGCGAGCGCGCGCCGCATTTGCGCCAGCGGATCGAGCACCACCGGCACCCGCGGAAACGCTTCGCGGAAAGCCGCATTTATCTGGCTGCGCAGCTGTCGCTCCTCGCGCAGCTTGAGCCAGGCGTCAATATTGAGGCTGGCGATCCAGACGAGCACGAGCGCCGCGGCAAGCGCGGCGGGGAGGCGCCAGGCGCGCCAGTCGACCATCCGTGGCCCGAATTCGTATTGCAGCAATTCGAGCGCGACCGGCGCCACTTGGGTGCGATCAGGAGTAACCGCGATTACTTGCACGCCGAGCGATGCAGCCCAGGCCGCGGTGTCGCATTCTCCCTCGACTTCGATCGCCTCGGGCCTTGCCGAGCCCGCCTGTTCCAGCGCGAGGCGCAATTCCACTGGGGGATCCACGCCCCGGGAAAGGGAACACGCAATGCCGAGCCGCTCGCCCATGCGCAAGCTGCCGTACGAGCCACCGAGACGAAGCCGCCACCTTCCCCGGACAGCGGCGAGCGTAAGCGGTTCCGGGGTCGCGCTGGCCGGCACGATCCCGAGCCGGGCAAATAACTCGAGTGCGCGCTTGAAAAGCGCGCGATCGAGCACCGCGAGCGTCGCGTGTCCCGTGCCGTCG
>JAABRB010000197.1 GCA_011391185.1 Betaproteobacteria bacterium | reverse complement strand
CGAAGCAGTTGAGGAAGAGCACCACCCACATGGCGAGAGGGGAATGGTTCTCGTAGAGCACGCCGGCCACGCACAGCGAGCCGAGCCCCAGCGCCAGGATGCGCGGAACATAGATACGCTTTGCGAGCCGCAGCGACTGCTCGCGCGTGCGCCCGGCATACTCGGCGGCGACTTCCGGGGCGGCCCGATCGGCCGCCGCGGCGACAGCGTCGAGCGCGTTTCCCGGATCGTCCGTCAATGCGTCCTTGCTTCCTGTCATGGTCCTGCTTCAGGTGCCGGGCTGGCGCGTCCGACGCGGTCATCGGCGCAAGCGTCCGCCCGGTCGGATTCAGCAGCGATTTCTCGATCGTAACCGGGGCGGCCCCACGCGTCACGCGCCCGCTGCCGAACGGCGCATGGTAGCTCCCGATCGGCTGCCGGCCGGTCCCGGGGCGCCGCGATCCGGCCGGATCCCGTAGACTGCCGGGTCCGGAAACACACGCGAGCAGGAGAACAGCATGCAACGACGCCGCCTTGGCAAGACCGGACTCGAAGTCTCCGCCCTCGGACTGGGTTGCATGGCCATGACGGCCCTCTACGGGCCGGTGGACGAGGACGAGGCCATCGCCACCATTCGCGCGGCGCTCGATGCGGGTGCGGATTTCCTTGACACCGCGGATGCCTACGCCGACGGAAAGAACGAGGAGCTGGTCGGCCGCGCACTCGCTGACGGCTATCGCAAGAAGGCCTTGCTCGCCACGAAGTTCGGCAACGTGCGCGGACCCGACGGCAAGCCCGCTGCAAACGGCCGGCCCGAATACGTCATCGAGGCGTGCAACGCCAGTCTCGCGCGCCTCGGCGTGGAGACGATCGACCTCTACTACCAGCACCGCGTCGACGCGAGCGTGCCGATCGAGGACACCGTCGGTGCCATGAAAAAACTCGTCGAGCAGGGCAAGGTACGCTATCTCGGCCTCTCGGAGGCGGGCGCCAGGACAATCCGACGCGCGGCGGCGGTGCATCCGATCGCGGCCCTGCAGACCGAGTACTCGGTGTGGTGCCGGGTCGTCGAGGGCGACATCCTCACGACCTGCCGCGAGCTTGGAATCGGATTCGTGCCCTACTCGCCGCTCGGGCGCGGCATGCTGACGGGCGCGATCAAGAGCCTCGCCGATCTCGGCGAGAAAGATCGCCGACGCGACCATCCGCGCTTCCACGAGGGCAACGTCGAGCGCAACGCCGCGCTCGTGCGTCCGCTGCTCGAGATGGCCGAGGCCAAGCGGTGCACACCCGCGCAGCTCGCCCTCGCCTGGCTCCTCGCGCAGGGCGCCGACATGGTGCCGATCCCGGGCACCAAGCGGCGCACGCACCTGAAGGAAAATCTCGCCGCGCTCGAAATCGGGCTTTCCGCCGACGAGGTCGCCACGCTCTCCGGCACGATCGACGCATCGAAGGTGCAGGGCACGCGCTACCCGGCGGGTCAAATTCCGTTGCTCGGAATCTAAGGCCCGTCCGGAATCGGGCGCCGCGTCGGGAACGCTCCGACAATGACGACCGTCGCGGTGCTTGCCGCGGATCTTGCGGCCGGGCGCACGACGAGCCGCGCGCTCGTCGAGCAGTCGCTCGAACGCATCGCCGATCCGTCCGGCGAAGGGGCGCTCGCATTCCTGAAGATCTACGCCGACATGGCGCGCGCAGAGGCCGATCATGCCGACCGCCTGTGGCACGCAGGCGTCGTCCGCTCACCGGTGGACGGATTGCCGGTCTCGGTGAAGGATCTCTTCGACGTCGGCGGCGACGTGACCCGCGCAGGGTCGAATCAGTGCAGCTGGGGCTTCTTCAGGAAATCGTTGCGATCGGCCGAGCGGAGGCGTATGCGCATGAGCTCGCCATCGCGCGCCAGCGTGAGCGGAACCTCGACGCCGGCGACGCCGAGTCGCCACACGCGGCGAAACAGGTCGGCCAGGCCCGTCACGCGCTCGGCCGCCACCTCGAGCACCATGTCCTTCGTGCGTACGCCGGCACGGTGCGCGGGGCCCCCCTCGGCCAGCCCGCCCACGATCAGCTGGCCACGCATCTCCGTCGTGTACATGCCGAGCCAGGGGCGCGCCGGCCGCGCAGGACGGCCCAGCTTCAGCATGTCCTCGAGTATCGGACCCAGGAGATCGATCGGCACGATCATGTTGCCCTGGACCGACTGGCCCGCCACGGTCTCCTCGACCAGGAGCGACCCGATTCCCAGCAACTCGCCCGCGGCGCCAACCAGCGCCGCGCCACCCCACTGCGGGTGCGCCGGCGCAGTGAACACCGCCTCGTCCAGCACGTACTCCCAGTACCCCGCGAACTCGCGCACCGCGATCACTTTCGCCTTGAGCGCATGCTCGCGCCCGCCGTGTCCGATGACGATCACGTCGTCCCCGAACATGCAGCTCGACGCCGAACCCCACGGCAGGGGTCGCACGTCGAGCCGGCCGAGGGGCTGCACCAGGCCGAGCCCCGTCGCCTGGTCATACGCGAGGGGATGTCCCGCGACCACCACGCCTCGGTTCGTCGTGAGCCAGATCGTCTCGGCCTCGGTGATCAGGTAGCCGATCGTCAGCACCAGCCCGTCGTCGCGGATCACCACACCGTTGCCGGCTCGCGCGGTGCCGAGGATCGATGCGGTAAACGCATCCTCCGGAATTTCGGTACGCACCTGCACGACCGCGTCGAACGCCGCGTCCAGGTCGAACCGTACGTCATCCGGTCGCGGCTGCACGCTCTCCGGGAATGCCCAGTCGCCGAGTTCGTCCATTTGTCGAGGGTGCGTGAGCGGTGAAATTTGCGGATGCGAAATACGTCCGCAGTACGCCTGATCCCAATCGAAATATTACGCCAATCCGGCGCGCGCCACCGTCAGGCCTGCCCCGCGCCGGATCATGGTTTCTCAGCCCGGAAATCCCCACGCTCGAGCACCCAGGAGGCGGCGAATCCAATCACGAGTCCCCAGAACGGCGCCCCGATATTGAAGATCGGCACGTCCGCCACCGTGACGAGAAACGTGACCAGCGCGCCCAGCGTGAACCGGTCCTTGAAAGATACGGTGAACGCCGTCTGGAGGATGCGCAGCATCGCCAGGCCGGCCAGCGTCGCGATGAATGCACCGGGCGTCGCCAGCATCACCCGCGTGAGAACCGGCGCGGCGAGGCCGAATGCGACACCGAGGAGTCCCACGAAAATGCCGGCGGTGTAGTGCCGGTGCTTCACGCCCGAGCCGGAGATGATCGCGTTGACCGGACCGGTCAGACAGGTCGACACCGCGCCGACCATGCCGGCGACGATCGAGCCCGCCCCGCACGCGGCGGTGATCGCGTTCACCGGCGGCGCGTGGCCGACCGCGCGCAGCACGGCGATGCCCTGCGCGTTCTGCGCCACGAGCACCGTGATCGCGAGCGGCACGACGAGCTCGACCATCGCCTGCCATGACAACGCCGGCACATACAGGTTCGGGCGCGCGAACGCGAGCACGTTCGCGCCACCCGGGTCGAAGCGGCCCAGCGCGGCGACCAGCACCGCGCCCACGATCAGCGCGCCGATGAGCGGGGGCATCAGGCGATTGAGTCGCGGCGCCGCGCTCAGCGCCGCGAAGGCGGCGGTCATCGACGCGGCCATCCAGAAGTCGTCGCGGAAGGCGCGGACAAGATCCAGCCCGAAGCGCAGAAAAACGCCCGCGACCATGCCCATCACGATCGGCATCGGGACCGCTTCCATCGCGCGGCGCACCCATCCGGAGAGACCCAGCACGAGCATCAACACTCCGGTCGCGATGAACGTGCCGATCACCTCCGGAAAGGTGAGATGGCCGAGCGCCGGCCCCACGAGCACCGTCCCGGGGATCGACCAGAAGAAGACGAGTGGCTGCCGATACCGCCAGCAGAACCAGATGCTGATCAGCCCGTTGAGGAAGAAGGCGCCGAACAGCCACGATGCGAGGTCTTCGGGACCGAGCCCGCCCCGAGTGCCCACGGCGAGGACGATCGCGACCGGCGCCGTCGCCGCGAAAATGAACGCGACGATTGCGTTGACCGCATAGAGACCGCCGAAATCGGCGAGCGCCTGGCGCACTGAGGGAGGCGGCGCTTCGGGTTTCTCGAGGGGCATCGATTCGGCAGGCGGGCGGCGCGGCGGCACCCCATTCTCCCCAGAAAGCGCGGGGCGCACAACACGCACCGGCGAACGGAATCCGGTGCGCGGACCGCAATGCCACAAACTGAGGTAAGTTCGCGGTGCCCGGGGCGCTCCCGCCGCGCGGCCAGCGAGGGACGTGGACGAAATGAGCACAGCGCGGGTTGCCGACACGTCGCAAAGCCAGGCGGAGTCGCCGTACGCATGGGCGCGTCTCCTCGCGACGCTGATGCTCTCGACGCTGGGCGGCGTGGGCATGTGGTCGGTGGTGGTGGTGCTCCCGACGGTGCAGGCCGAGTTCGACGTCGCGCGCGGTGCGGCCTCGCTGCCTTACACGCTCACCATGGTCGGTTTCGGCTTGGGCGGCATTCTGATGGGGCGCCTCTCCGACCGGTTCGGCGTCATCGTCCCGGTGATCGCCGGCACGATTGCGCTGAGCGTCGGCATGATCGCCGCGGGCGCCGCGAGCAGCATGTGGCTATACGCGATCGCCCAGGGATTGCTGGTCGGCGTCGGAAGTTCCGCCACCTTCGCCCCACTGGTTGCCGACGTCTCGTTCTGGTTCAACCGCCGGCGCGGCATTGCCGTGGCGATCTGCGCGAGCGGAAACTACCTCGCGGGGGCGATCTGGCCGCCGGTCGTGCAACATTTCATCGAAACCGTCGGATGGCGCACGACCTACATCGGGATCGGCATATTCATCCTGTTCGCAATGCTGCCGCTCGCGCTGATGCTGAGGCGCCCGGTGCCGATCCTGGATGTCGCGGGAGGCGCCGGTGCACCCGCCGGCCGGACGCCGCTCGCCCTGGGCCTGTCCCCGGCGTCCCTGCAGACGCTCCTCATCATCGCCGGCGCGGCATGCTGCGTGGCGATGTCGATGCCGCAGGTGCACATCGTCGCCCTGTGCAGCGACCTCGGCTACGGCGCCGCGCGCGGCGCCGAGATGCTCTCGCTGATGCTCGGGTTCGGCATCGTGAGCCGCCTCGTCTCGGGCTGGATCGCCGACCGCGTGGGCGGCGTGCGCACCCTGCTGCTCGGATCGACGCTGCAGGGCGTCGCGCTCGTGATGTACCTGGGCTCCGAGGGGCTCGTGTCGCTCTACGTGGTCTCCGCGCTCTTCGGCCTCTTCCAGGGCGGCATCGTGCCCTCGTACGCCATGATCATCCGCGAGTATTTCTCGCCCCGCGAGGCCGGTATGCGAATCGGGACCGTGATCATGGCGACGCTCTTCGGCATGGCGTTCGGCGGCTGGCTGTCGGGCGCGATCTACGATGTCACGGGCTCGTACGACGCGGCGTTCATGAACGGCATCGTCTGGAACCTGCTGAACGTCTCGATCGCCGCCTGGCTGCTGCTGCGATCCACACGGCGGCTCGCGCCGGCGTGATCGCGATCTTCTACCGAGCGACGGGGAGCCCCCCATGGCCAAGACCATCCTGACTCTCATCGTCGGCGGACTGCTGGGTGTCGCCGCTGGCTTCGCCCTCGGCGTCTTCGCATATCCCTACATCTTTCTCGCCGACATCGTCGCCGCGGAAAAGATCGAGGATCGGACCGCACGCAAGGTCCTCGCGAAAGGCACGTTCATACACGCCAACCCCTCCGATCCGATCCATCACGGCAAGGGGGGTGTGACGGTGTACGCCGACCTCCTCCACCTCGAGAGCGATTTCGAAGTGGGGCCCGGTCCGAAGTACCACGTGTATCTCGTGCCGGACAAGATCGTGACGCCCTCGACGGAGGTCGCGCGCACCATGTTCGTCGACCTCGGTCGCCTGCGCGCGTTCAAGGGCAGCCAGAACTACCCTGTCCCGGCTGGCGTGAATCTCGCCAATTTCGGCAGCGTGGTGATCTGGTGCGAGCAGTTCGGCGTGCTGATCTCGCCGGCTGCGATACGGCACGAGTAGCCGCGTCGGATTGCGTCCGAGGCATCCCATGACAAACAGCGCGCCCGCCCGGACGCCGCACGGTGTCGGCGTCTATTTCGGTGCCGTGCAGTTCCTGTTCGCGGCCACCTGGGTCGTCTATGTGATCTACCTGCCGCAGCTCGCGCGCCAGGTCGGGCTGGACGCGAAGGCGGTGCTCCTCATCCTGCTGGCCGACCAGGTGATCTTCGCCCTGATGGACGTCGCAATGGGCGTCGCCGCGGATCGCGTCGCGCGGATCGTCGGCAGGCTCGGCAAGTGGGTCATCGCGCTGACCGTGGTCTCCTGCGCCGCCGCGATCGCACTGCCGTTGATCGTGGGGTCGGGCGAATCGGCGCAAGGGTGGTTCCTCGCGCTCATCGTCGTGTGGACCGTGACGTCGTCCGCGCTGCGCGCGCCGCCGCTCGTGCTGCTCGGGCGCTACGCGCCACCTCCGGCAGTGCCGTGGCTCGCGAGCCTGTCGGTGCTCGGGCTCGGCATCGCCTATGCGGCAGCGCCGTACTTCGTGGTCGCGCTGCGGCACATGGATCCGCGTCTGCCCTTCGCGATTTCGTCGATCGCGCTCGCCGCGGCGACGCTCGGGATCGTCTGGGCCGAGCGGCGGCTCGCGGGCGCCGCGCCGGCCGCTGCGCCCGTCGCCACGCGCGCGCCCCGCGCACGCGGCGCGACGATCCTCGCCTTTCTCGCGGGCATCATCCTGCTCGGCATCGGCTTCCAGGTGAACTTCGGACTGAACGCCGCCCAG
>JAABRB010000196.1 GCA_011391185.1 Betaproteobacteria bacterium | reverse complement strand
TGTCTGGGAGCACCAAACCGCCCTGCAAGTTCCCCGCGAACGGGCAGCCGCAGCGCGCCTTTGACCCGTGAAAACGGCCCCCCATCCTCCGTCGCAGGCACGCGCTCGTTCCGGGGGCCGGGCCGCCTGGGTGGAGGCGGTGCCGACCGCAGGGCCTTGGCGAGCTCGTCGACCAGCCGCGCGAGCCGTTTTTCGTCGCGCTGAAGGGTCTGGATTTCCTGACGTTGGCTGCTGATCTGGTGCGAAATGCTCGCAAGCACCTTACGCCGGTCTGCGGCAGTCGCCACCAGCTTCGCGCGCTCGGCCTGCGCTTGGCGTTCCAGCTCGGCGAGCTCGGCGCCCGTTTCCCGCGAGCGCAATTCGAGGGCCGAAATCTCGCCTGCCCGGTCGTGCAATTCCCGGATGAGCTCGGTTTGCGCCTGGAAAAGGGCCTCGTAGTAGGTCAGGCTGCGAGCAATCCGGTTCGGGTTGTCCCCCGAGAGCAGCAGTTTGAGCAGCCGCTGATCCCCAGTGAAATACCGGGCACGCAGCAGCGCACCCACTTCCTCCTGTCGGGCTTCCAGTTGGCCGCGCACCTTCCTGCCGTCAGAGGCGAGCCCACGCAGAACGGCATGCATCTCGCGCTGACGCCCCGACAGTTCTCGCAATGCGCGGTTCGCCTCGGAAATGGCGCTTTCGCTTGCGCGCAGCTGGTCGGTCGCCTCGGAATGCGCGCTTTCTGCGTCGGCAAGCGCCTTTTTCGCCTGTTCGATCCGGCCGCGCAACTGCCCGAGCGCCTCCTTTTCGCGCGCTGCGCCTGCCGGGCCGGATACGATCATCCCGGCCAGACAGAGCGCCATCAGGGCGGAGCGCACCCTATGCCCGCTCAGGCGCGCGCCTTACCCTGGTTCGCGACCGCCTGGGTCGCGGCCTCGACCATGGAGGGATCGCCCAGGTAGTAGTGCCGCAGAGGCTTGAGGTCCCCGTCGAGCTCGTAGACCAGGGGAATACCGGTGGGGATGTTGAGCTGGACGACCGCCTCGTTGGTCAGATTGTCCAGGTACTTCACGAGCGCGCGCAGACTGTTCCCGTGCGCCGCAATGACCACGCGTCGGCCGGCCTTCACGGCAGGGGCGATGGTTTCGTGCCAGTAGGGCAGAAAGCGCTCGACGGTGTCCTTCAGGCACTCGGTCGCCGGCACCTGGCCCGACCCGAGCGCCCGGTACCGCGGGTCGCCTGCGGGGCTGCGGGAGTCGCCGGGCTCGAGGGCCGGGGGCGGCACGTCGTAGCTGCGGCGCCAGGCCAGCACCTGTTCCTCGCCGAAACGTGCCGCCGTCTCGGCCTTGTTGAGGCCCTGGAGGGCACCGTAGTGCCGCTCGTTCAGGCGCCACGAGTGGTGGATCGGAATCCACATCAGATCCATCTCCTCGAGCGCGATCCACAGCGTCTTGATGGCGCGCTTCAGGACCGACGTATGCGCGACATCGAAGACGTAGCCCTCGTCCCGGAACAGCTGCCCGGCCCGGCGCGCCTCATCCTGTCCGCGGTCCGTCAGGTCGACGTCGGTCCAGCCGGTGAAGCGGTTTTCCCGGTTCCAGACGCTCTCGCCATGGCGCAGAAGCACGATCTTGTTCATGGCCCGTCCTTGTTCCGTCAGATAGATGGATTTTATAATATGCTGTTCAACTTACTCTTGGGTCGGCCCATGCCATGAAGCGGGACATCATCGATCTCATCGACAAGCAGGACCAAATCGAGCTCGCCGCGCGCTCCCTGCGGGCGATGGGCCATCCGTTGCGGCTGAAGATTCTGTGCGTACTGGGTGATCAGGAGATCAGCGTGCAGGATATCGTCGATACAGTGGGAACGTCGCAAAGCAATATCTCGCAGCATCTCGCCATCCTGCGCGACAAGGGTGTGCTGAAAACGCGCAAGGACGCCAATCGCGTGTACTACCGGGTTGGCGACGTGCGCGTGCTGCAGCTGATCGGGATGATGCGCGAGGTATTCTGCGGACACCCGGATCGATAGCAAGCTGCTGAGAGATGCGCACCGTGGTGACTTCGAGCGACGAATTCAGCGTGCAAGGTAAATCCCGATCGTACGAACAAGGGGGAAAGCCACCTTGTATATCCCCCGGAACGAACAAGGGTCGAGCCCCTTGTATATCCCTCTGCGCGCGTGCGCGGAGCTTTTCGATACCCTGCTAGGTGATCTTCGCAAGTTCTGCGGCGGCGGGCTCATTGAGACGCATCGGGGGTATTGCCGATGCGCGCGGGCCCTTCCGATTCCCCACTGCATACCCTCAAGGGCAGTTCAGCCATGAAGTTCGTGACGGACAACATTTACCTGGTCGTGGTCGCGCTGGTGAGCGGAGCGATGCTCCTGTGGCCGTTGTTGCGTCGTGGATCCGGGGGGCCGCGCGTGAGCGCAAGCGATGCAGTGCAGCTCATCAACAAGCACGACGCGGTCGTCGTGGACATACGCGAGCCGGACGAGTTCGCCGTGGCGCATGTCATCAATTCGCGCAACGTGCCGTTGAAGGAGCTCGATGCGCGGGTCAAGGAGCTCGCGCGATTCAAGGAGAAGCCCGTGATCGTCGCGTGCGACACCGGCAACCGGTCGCGTGGCGGCGCGGCGGCCCTGAGAAAGCTCGGCTTCACCCAGGTGTACACCCTCGCCGGCGGCCTCGGCGCCTGGCAGCAAGCAGGGCTTCCCACGGAGAAGTAATTGGCGCGTATCCTGATGTATTGCACGGCACGCTGCCCCTATTGCGAGCGCGCCGAGCGCCTGTTCAGTGCAAAGGGCGTCGTGGCGATCGAGCGGGTCCGGGTCGACCTCCACCCCGAGCGGCGCAGGGAGATGTCGGAGAAGTCCGGCCGCCGAACCGTCCCGCAGATATGGATCGACGATCGGCATATCGGTGGCTATGAGGATCTTGCGGCGCTCGATCGCGCGGGGCGTCTTGACTCGCTGCTCGGCGTCGCAGCCTGAATGACCGGCCGCCCGAACCTGGCCGCCAATAACCTGGAGCAGCAATGAGCGAACAGCAGCCCCCGCAACCCGCATTCGGCATCCAGAAGGTCTACGTGAAGGACGCTTCGGTCGAGTTGCCGAACGCGCCGCGCGTTTTCATGGAGGCGAATTCACCGCAGATCGAGGTTCAGCTCGAGAGCACGGCGGACCGGCTTGACGAGACCATCTTCGAAGTGGTCGTGAAAGTGACCGTCACGGCGAAGCAGGCGGACAAGACGTGCTTTCTGGTCGAGGTCGCGCAGGCGGGCATCTTCGAGATCTCCGGCGTTCCGGAGCCGGAGTTCGGGCCGATCCTCGGCATCGCGTGCCCCAACATCCTGTTCCCCTACGCCCGCGAAGCAGTCGCCGATCTCATCGGTAGGGCAGGCTTCCCGGCGCTGCACCTCTCGCCGGTGAATTTCGAGGCGATGTATGTCCAGCGACTGCAGGCCGAGCAGGGCGCGCCGGCCGGACAGCAAACCGGACTACCGGGTAGCGAGGTATCGCATTGATGGTGCGTACGTCTGCCGCGCTGCTGCTCCTCGTTGCCGGCACCGCGGCCGCCGGCGATTACCGGTCGATTGCCGAGCCGGCGGTGCTCTACGATGCGCCTTCGGTGCGCGCGAGCAAGCTCTATGTAATCGGTCGCCAGGTGCCGGTGGAGCTCATCGCGAGCGACGGGACCTGGGTCAAGGTGCGCGACGTTTCGGGCGATCTGGCCTGGGTCGAGAAGACGGCGCTCTCCGAGCAACGGACCGTCGTCGTGACCGCGCCGGTTGCCGAAGTCCGGGAGAAAGCCGATGCGCAGTCGCCGCTGGCATTCCGGGCGCAGCAGGGGGTCGTGCTGGACATGGTTCAAATCGACCCCGCAGGCTGGGTGCACGTGCGCCACCGTGACGGTGCCGCCGGTTACGTGCGCCTCTCCGAGGTCTGGGGAATCTGAGCGGCGCGGCGGGGCAGTGCCTGCCAGGAGAGGTCGATGAGAATCGCGATCCTCGGCGCGGGCGCATGGGGCGTGGCGCTCGCCTGCTCGCTCTCCGGCCAGCATGTCGTTCGACTCTGGGCGCGCGACCCGGTTCGCGCCGCGGATATCGCGGTCCGCCGGCGCAGCCCCTATCTCTCGGACATCGCGATCCCCGACGGCGTGGCGGTGACCTCGGACGCGGCCACGGCACTTGCCGGAGCGGAGCTTGCCCTCGTGACGGCGCCCACCGCCGGGCTGCGCGATACGCTCGTGCAGGTGCGCAAAGCCGCGCACGGCGTGCCCGTTGTCTGGGGATGCAAGGGATTCGAGCGGGCGAGCGGTCGCCTGCCCCACGAGGTTGCCGCGGACGTACTGGGGCAAGGCGCGTGTTTCGGGGCGCTCTCGGGGCCGAGCTTTGCTCTGGAAGTCGCGCGTGGTCTGCCGACGGCCGTCACGCTCGCGTCGACCGATGCCGCGTTCGCTCGCGCGAGCGCGCAGGCACTGCACCAGCGCCACTTGCGCGTCTATTTCAGCGACGACCTGGTGGGCGTCGAGGTCGGTGGCGCAGTCAAAAACGTGATGGCGATCGCCACCGGAATTTCCGAGGCGCTTGGTCTCGGACTGAATGCGCGCGCGGCGCTGATCACGCGCGGACTTGCAGAGGTGACGCGCCTGGGCGTAAAGCTGGGCGGGCGCCCCGAAACGTTCATGGGCCTCGCGGGCGCGGGGGATCTCGTTCTGACGTGCACCGGAGAGCTGTCGCGGAATCGCCGGGTGGGGCTCGCACTGGGCCGTGGCGAGCCGCTCGACGCCATTCTCGCCGGTCTGGGGCACGTGGCCGAGGGCGTCCACACCGCGCGCGAAGTCGAATCGCGCGCGACGACCGCCGGGATCGACATGCCGATCACCGGCGCGGTGTGCGACGTCCTCTTTCGCGGCGTCGCGCCGCGCGATGCGGTCGAGCAGCTTCTCGCGCGCGACCCGGGGGCGGAGGTCTAGAACCTACCTCAAAATGCGACTGCGCTCGCAAACGAGGGGATGTACAAGGGGCGCGCCCCTTGTTCGATCGGGGATATACAAGGGGCTGGAAGGGGTGAGGGGGCCCCTTCCTATCCCCCTCCGCCCCCTTGTTCGTACGCCCGCTCTTGTATGAAGAACCTCGCCGGCGATTTCGAGATAAGTTCTAGTCCCGGTCGTACTTGAACGAGAGCGACACGCGGGTGCGAAAGGCCACGACCTTGCCTTTCTCGACTTTCATGTCCATCTGCAGCACCTCCGCGATGCGCAGGTCGCGCAACGTCTCGGACGCCGCGCCGACGGCCCGCCGCGCGGCATCTTCCCATGACACGGAACTCGTTCCGACGACTTCCACAACCTTGTAGATTGCTTCGCTCGAGCTCTGCTTCTTGGCCATGATTGCCTCCTTTTTCGCCGGCTCTTTCGCCGATTTCGAGATCCGCACGCGCGGGCTCGCAGGGCATGATAGCCCCGATGACGCGAAATCCTCCAGCTGCCGCGCACTCAACCCGGTCCGGCATCGGCGCCGGTGAAATCGATTTGCCGCCAGGCCTCGTAGACAACGACGGCCACGGCGTTGCTGAGATTCAGGCTGCGGTTGCCCCGCAGCATGGGAAGGCGCAATCGTCGATCGGGTGGCAGCGCCGCGAGGAGATCGGCGGGCAGCCCGCGACTCTCGGGGCCGAACACGAAAGCGTCGCCGGCCACGTAGCGCTCCTCGGCGTAGCGCCGCGTGGCGCGGGTGGTAAGGGCGAAGACGCGATGCCCGGCGAGGCGCTGCACGCAGCCCGACCAGTCAGCATGAACCTCCACCGCGGCGAGCTCGGCGTAGTCGAGCCCCGCGCGCCGCAATGACCGCTCGTCCAGCGTGAAACTGATCGGGCCGACGAGATGCAGGCGCGCGCCCGTGTTCGCGGCGAGGCGGATCACGTTGCCGGCATTCGGCGGAATCTCGGGCTGGTAGAGGACGATCTCAAACATCGAGTCGCGTGATGCAAAACGCCGGGATTCGTGTGCGCAACACACTGGAACCGCCGTTGCTTCCAGGGGAATTGGCGTTTTGCATCATCTGAATCGGGGATTCAAAAGGGGCCGGTGAAGAACGGAACGCGTTCTCGCCACTCGATCGGCCCCTTTTGCGTCAACGATGGGGCAGTGTGCGCGCGATCACCCAGTTCTCCACCCATGCTGCACCGGCGCGCTTAAGCGTGCCGCCCAGTTCGGCGAGGGTCGCTCCGCTGGTCATGACGTCGTCGATGACGGCGACGCGCAGCCCGGTCATCGGGCGGCTGCACGCGAAAGCACCGCGCACGTTGCGCGCTCGCTCGTCGTAGGGCAGATCGGCCTGGCTCGCGGTGTCGCGCACCCGCCCGATCTCTGCGGTCTCCAGGTTGGAGCGCGCCAGGGCCGCGCGCGCGATTTCCAGGGACTGATTGAACCCGCGCACCCTGAGCCGCTCGCGCGCAAGCGGCATCGGTGCGACGACATCGACGGCGCGCCCCGTCACGCGCGCCGCGAGCGCAGCGCCGAACAGGCGCGCGACCGGGAGGTTTCCCCGGTATTTGAGGGCCTGGACCAGCCGGTCGATCGGATACGCGTAGGGCCATACCGCAATGGTCGCGTCGAACGGCGGTGGTCGGGAGAGGCACGATCCGCATACGGACGCCGCCGGACTCGGCATGGCGCACACCGGGCACGAAGGGGGGATCTGCGGCAGCCCGGTTGCGCACGCCCCGCACAGCATCGATTCTCCAGCGCGCGCACCGCAGAGCAGGCACTCGGGCGCCAGCACCGCCTGGGTGATGGCGCTCCAGATCCTGGACGCGAGCATGGACATGGTTTGACAGCCGCAG
>JAABRB010000020.1 GCA_011391185.1 Betaproteobacteria bacterium | reverse complement strand
CAGGCATACGGAACTTCCATTCTGGGCCGCCGCAGGGAATCGAGGCACCGATTCCGCACGATGCTGGTCATCCAGGTCATCGGCGCCGACAGCGCGACCGAATACGTCCCGGCGTTTTTCCAGATGCTGACGTAGCTCTCCTGTAATACCTCCGCGGCCAGATCTTCTCTGCGCAACATACGGATGGCAACGCCAAACAGTTTCGGCGATGTTGCAGCGTACAGCCGCGCAAAGGCGGTCTTGTCGCCGCGCGCGCAGGCACTCAGAAAATCCGCTAACTCTTTGTTTTGTTGAGGTTCCATTATTCTTGCCCGCCTTGCAAGGCAGGGGGCCGGGGCTACCTTGGCATCGGATGAATTGTGTGCACTCGCACACATTTTTTCCCGGAGCCGGGAAAGGCAGGGGCGGGTCGGGCCGCCCCTTCAGCGGGCCCCTCCTGCAGGCTCACCGGTTCTTCCCTTTTTGCCACAGCAGATCTCCCACCCCCGCGTGGCGATTCAATACACGGCCGAGAACGAACAGCAGGTCGGAGAGCCGATTCAGATAGATCCGGGCCGCGTCCGATATCGATTCGGCCCGGGCCAGCGCGATTAGGCTCCGCTCGGCGCGCCGGCATGTCGTGCGGGCCAGGTGCGCGAGCGCTGCCGCCCTGCAACCCCCCGGCAGGATGAATTCCTTCAGCGGGGGGAGGTCGCGATTGAATGCCTCGGTCAGCGATTCGAGGCGTGCCACCTGATTGGCTTGCAGGGCGACACGGCCGGGAATGCTCAACTCGCCGCCGAGATCGAACAGGTCGTGCTGGATACCGGTGAGCGCGTCCGCCACCGATTCGGGCAACGATTCGGCGCGCAGCAGGCCGATCGCCGAGTTCAGCTCGTCGATCTCGCCGATCGTGGCGATGCGAGCACTGTCCTTCGGCACCCGCGATCCGTCGCCGAGGCCTGTCTCCCCGGAGTCGCCGGTGCGAGTCGTAATCTTCGAGAGTCGGTGGCCCATCGTTGCGCGCTGCAGACTATAGCATGGGGTCATGGCCGGACCCGCGACCCGGCGCGCGCATCCGATCGTGCTGCGCGCCTCGTACAAGTCCGGAAGAATGGGCGCGCGCGAACTGTAATCCCCACGCGATAGTCGCGACCAACCGGATCGGCCCGATCGGTCGTAGGCGGCGCCAAATCATCGTTCAGGGCGTGGGAAATCGCAGCCACTGTCCGGGCAAGGGCCGCGGCGGCGTTGTACTGTTCGTTTTTGGTTGCCGGCACCGATGTGACGGGAGCCGGAGCCCGGAAAGGATTCTTGACCGATGCACGCAACGCTTCCGCATCTCACCGAGACGGATTTCCCCGCGATCGACCGCAAGCGGCTCGAGGTCCTGCAGGTCAATCTGGGGTATCGATGCAACCAGACCTGCCTGCACTGCCACGTCAACGCCGGGCCCACGCGGACCGAGATGATGGGCGGCGCGACGGTCGCGACCGTCATTGAATTTCTCGCCGCGTCCGGAGTGGGCACCCTCGATGTAACGGGCGGCGCGCCCGAGCTGAGTCCGCACTTCCGGCATCTGGTGACGCAGGCGCGCGCGCTCGGCGTCCACGTCATTGATCGATGCAATCTGACGATCCTGCTCGAGCCGGGCCACACGGATCTTGCCGATTTTCTGGCCGAAAACTCGGTCGAAGTGGTGGCCTCGCTCCCGTGCTATCTCGCGGACAATGTCGACCGGCAGCGGGGCAAGGGCGTCTTCGCACGAAGCGTCACGGCGCTGCGCCGGCTCAACGCGCTCGGCTACGGGCGTCCGGAAAGCGGCCTCACGCTGAACCTCGTCCACAACCCGCAGGGCCCGTCGCTTCCCCCCGCGCAGGGCGCCTTGGAGGAAGCGTACCGGACGCATCTGCGCGCGAATTTCGGCGTGGAGTTCAACCGCCTGCTCACGCTCGCGAACATGCCGATCCAGCGGTTCGGCAGCACGCTGATATCCAAGGGACAGTTCGGCGAGTACATGTCGCTGCTGCGCCGCAGCCACCGTGACGAGAATCTCGAGCAGGTGATGTGCCGGTCGCTGGTATCCGTGGACTGGCAAGGTTACGTCTTCGACTGCGACTTCAACCAGATGCTCGGATTGCCGCTCCGCATCAACGGAAAGCCCCGCGAGCGCCTTGCGGAACTTATCGGGAAGGACCTTTCCGGAACGCCCATCACCGTCGCGGATCACTGCTTCGGATGCACCTCCGGGCAGGGATCGAGCTGCGGGGGCGCGCTCGGTGAGTGATCTGCGCCCCGGCCGCTATTGCCCGACAAACTATCGCTACGCGCCGGCCAGTCTTTCCCGCGAGCCGGAAATTGTTGCGGACACCCTGTACGTCGTCGGCGGCCTGTACGGAAACCTGCCGGCGCTCGACGTCATCGAGCGGCTCGCAGACGCCGAAACCGGATCGACGCGAATCGTTTTCAACGGCGATTTTCACTGGTTCGACATCGATCCCGGCGCGTTTGCCGAAACAGACCGGCGCGTGGTGGCGCATGACGCCCTGCGGGGCAACGTCGAGACGGAACTCGCTTCGGATGACGACTCGGTCGGGTGCGGATGCGCCTATCCGGAACCGGTAAGCGATATCGACGTCGAGCGATCGAACGAGATCCTTGCCCGGCTGCGCGAAACCGCGCGATGCGATCCCGCGCGCCGGGCGGCGCTGGCCGCACTGCCGATGAACGCGGTGGCCCGCGTCGGGGGCGCGGGCGTCGCAATCGTCCACGGTGATCCGGAATCGCTCGCGGGCTGGGGCCTGGCGCACGATCGCCTCACCGACCCGGGCCATGCCGGCCGGCTCGCAGCGTGGTGCGACGAGGCGCGCGCGGACGTTTTTGCATCGAGTCACACCTGCCTCCCGGTGTGCCGGGAACTCGTTTTCGATCACCGGCGCGCCGCGATCATCAACAACGGCGCGGCGGGCATGCCAAATTTTCTAGGGACGCGATACGGCATTGCGACGCGGATCTCGACGCGCCCGGCGCCGCCCGAGCTTGCCCTGTACGGCGTGCGCGTCTGCGGCGTGCATGTCGACGCAGTGCGCCTCGACTACGACCATGACGAATGGGTGCGCCGGTTCCTGTCGATGTGGCCGGAAGGCTCGCCCGCTTATCGCTCCTATTTCCGGCGGATCGTCGCGGGCCCTCCGTACGATCGTGCGCTGGCCGAACCCGCAACCGTGGAACTGGAAGAACCGCGTCTCGCCCGCGCTGCACACGGCTGAGGCATTGAATGTAATGTTGCCGTGCCCGGCACGGCGGAGAATCGGGCCTTTCGACCGGGAACGGGCCTGGCGGCGGTGGATGCCGACGACTCGCCACGACAGTACAGGGAGAAATCAATGACCAAGGGCCGGATCGCGCTGATTGCCGCCATCGTCGTGCTTGTCGCGGCTTTTTTCGCGTTCGATCTCGGCCGGTTTTTCAGCATTGAGTACTTCAAGGCACAGCATGCGGCGTTCGACGATTTCTACCGGGCGAATCCGCTTTTTACGGTGGCGGTGTTTTTGGCGATCTATGTCACGGTCACGGGCCTCTCGCTTCCCGGCGCGGCACTCATGACGCTGGTGGCGGGGGCGATCTTTCAGCTGCTGTGGGGGACCGTGATCGTCTCCTTTGCATCGACGATCGGAGCGACCCTCGCGTGCCTGGCGAGCCGATTTCTGCTGCGCGACTGGGTGCAGGGGAAGTTCGGCGACAAGCTGCGTGCGATCAATGAAGGCGTGGCGCGCGAAGGGGCGTTCTACCTGTTCGCGCTGCGGCTGGTGCCGCTGTTTCCGTTCTTCGTGATCAATCTCGTCATGGGTCTGACGCCCATGCGCGCGCGGACGTTCTACTGGGTGAGCCAGCTGGGCATGCTCGCGGGAACGATCGTTTACGTCTACGCGGGCACCCAGATCGCGCGCATCGAATCCCTCAAGGGCATTCTCACGCCCGGGCTGCTGATCTCGTTTGCGCTGCTCGGGGTGTTTCCGCTCATCGCGAAGCGCATCGTCGCCGTCTTCCGCGCGCGGAAGGTCTATGCCCGCTGGGCAAAGCCGGCGGTCTTCGACCGAAACGTCGTCGTGATCGGCGCGGGCTCGGGAGGGCTCGTGTCCGCCTACATCTCGGCCGCGGTCAAGGCGAAGGTGACGATCGTCGAAAAGCATCAGATGGGGGGCGACTGCCTGAACACCGGATGCGTGCCCTCGAAGGCGCTGATCCGCTCCGCGAAGCTCCTGTCGCACATCCGGCGGGCGAAGGAGTTCGGGATCCGGTCCGCTTCGGCCGACTTCGACTTCGCCGACGTCATGGAGCGGGTGCAGCGCGTCGTGAGGACCGTCGCGCCGCACGACTCGGCCGAGCGGTACACGGAACTCGGCGTCGAAGTCATCGCGGGGGAGGCGCGCATCACTACGCCCTGGACAGTCGAGGTCGAGACCGCGGATGGCACGCGCACGCTGACCACGCGCGCCATCGTGATCGCCGCGGGTGCGCGCCCGTTCGTGCCGCCCATTCCGGGGATCGAGGATGTCGGATATCTGACCTCCGACAACGTCTGGGCGTTGCGCGCACTGCCGAAGCGCCTCGTCGTGCTGGGCGGCGGACCGATCGGTTCGGAGCTCACGCAGGCCTTCGCGCGATTCGGCGCAAAGGTGACCCAGGTCGAGATGCTGCCGCGCATCCTGATCCGCGAGGATCCGGATGTGTCCGAGCTCGTGACCGAACGGTTTCGCGCCGAAGGTATCGACGTGCTCGTCAGCCACAAGGCGACCGCGTTCCGCGTCGAGAACGGCGAGAAGGTGATGCTCGCGGAGCACGCCGGGCGCGAAGTGCGCATCCCGTTCGATGCAGTCCTCGTGGCAGTGGGGCGCGTGGCCAACACCCAGGGGTACGGCCTCGAAGAGCTTGGCATCGGCACGACGAGGGCGCGCACCGTCGAGACGAACGAGTATCTCGAGACGATCTACCCGAACATCTACGCTTGCGGGGACGTGGCCGGACCGTACCAGTTCACTCACACTGCGGCGCATCAGGCCTGGTTTGCCGCGGTCAACGCGCTCTTCGGCACGTTCCGCAAATTCAAGGCCGACTACTCCGTGATTCCCTGGGCGACCTTCACCGAGCCCGAGGTCGCGCGCGTCGGCCTGAACGAGACCGAGGCGCGCGAGCAGGGCATCGCCCACGAGGTCACGACTTACGGCATCGATGATCTTGACCGGGCGATCGCCGATGAGGAAGCGCACGGCTTCGTGAAGGTGCTCACGGTTCCGGGAAAGGACAAGATTCTCGGTGTGACGATCGTCGGCGAACATGCGGGCGATCTGATCGCCGAGTACGTCACTGCGATGAAGCACGGTCTCGGGCTAAACAAGATCCTCGGGACGATCCACATCTATCCGACGCTTGCCGAGGCGAACAAGTTTGCCGCCGGCAACTGGAAACGCGCGCACGCGCCCGCGATGATTCTGCGGGTGCTCGAGCGCTACCACGCATGGCGCCGCGGCGGAGAGGCGGAAAGCCGCGCTGCCGGCGCGCAGGCCGGGCGTTCGGCATAGGTTCGGCCATGCAGTGGGCGCGGCTCGTTCTCGTTTTCCTGATGACCCTGGCGCCGTACACCGCGCGAGCGGAATTCGATCCGTCGCACCCGACCTGGAACGAGCTTGTCCGGCGGCACGTTGTCGCGTTCGACGGAGGAAACGCGTCGCAGGTCCGATACGCGGGATTTCTGCACGATCGCGCGGCGCTCCAGGGGTATCTGGTCACACTCTCCGCGGTCAAGCAGGCGGAGTTCGACCGCTGGTCGAAATCCGAGCGGCTTGCCTTCCTGATCAACGCGTACAACGCGTTTACGGTCGAACTGATCCTGCGCAATTATCCGGGTGTCGCATCGATCCGCGACCTGGGGAACGTTCTCAGCAGCCCATGGCGCATGCGCTTCTTCACGCTGCTCGGCAGGGAGCAGCATCTGGACGGCATCGAGCACGATCTGATCCGCAGGCCGGGCGTCTATGACGAGCCGCGAATCCATTTCGCGGTCAACTGCGCGGCGGTGGGCTGCCCGATGCTTCGCGAAGAGGCCTACGTTGCGTCCCGCCTCGATGCCCAGCTCGAGGAGCAGACGGTCCGGTTTCTATCGGATCGGTCGCGAAATCGCTACAACGGCCGGCGACGGGCGCTCGAGGTGTCGAGGGTCTTCGACTGGTACCGGAAGGACTTCGAAATGGGGGCGCGCGGAATGGAATCGCTCGAGGAATTCTTCGCGATGCACGCGCGCGTGCTCGCCGATTCGGCGGCCGAGCGGCAGGCGATCTCCGCCGGCACCGTGCCCATCAGGTTCCTCGAATACGATTGGGGCCTGAACGACGCCAAGCGCTGACCGCGTGCGCATCTCGGCCATAGTCCCGGCACTGAACGAAGCGGCGGTCATCGATGCCGCGCTCGGCGCACTGGCGGCGCTGCGCGGGCGGGGGCACGAAGTGATCCTGGTGGACGGCGGGTCGGCCGATGCCACCGTGGCGCTCGCGGCCGGGATGGCGGACCGGGTGATCACCGCGCCGCGCGGCCGGGCGAGCCAGATGAACGCCGGCGCCGCCGTTGCGTCGGGAGACGTTCTGGTTTTCCTGCATGCGGACACCCGCCTTCCGGACAATGCCGAGTTCGCAATCGCGCGGGAGCTGGATCGCCATGGCGGCGCGTGGGGTCGCTTCGACGTGTCGATCGACAGCCGCCGCCCGCTGCTCGGCCTCGTGGCATGGGCGATGAGCGTGCGGTCCCGGATTTCGGGCATTGCGACCGGCGATCAGGCGATCTTCGTGCGACGCGCCGAGTTCGAGGCGGTCGGCGGCTTTCCGCGCGTCGCGCTGATGGAGGATGTCGCGATGAGCCGCCTTCTGAAGCGCCGTTCGCCGCCCCTCTGCCTCAGGGACCGTGTCGTGACATCGGCCCGCAGATGGGAGTCGCAGGGCGTGCTGCGCACGATCGTGCTCATGTGGTGGTTGCGATTGCGCTACTTTCTGGGCGCATCGCCCGAACGGCTCGCGCGGAGCTATGACGGACGCGACTAGACAGTTGTCCGTGATCGTCTTCGCCAGGGCGCCCGTTCCGGGTGAGGCCAAGACACGCCTGATCGCGCGTCTCGGTGCGCGGGGCGCGGCGCAGCTCCACGCGGACCTCGTCGAACGCGCGCTCGTGACGGCGCGTGCCGCGGGACCCGGCCGGGTGGAGCTGTGCTGCGCACCGGACGCGACGCATCCTTTCTTCACGGCGTGCGCGGCGCGATACGGTGTCGCGCTCACCACGCAGACTGACGGCGATCTCGGCGCGCGTATGCGGTCCGCGTTCGATCGCGTCGTACCGGATTTCGGACCGACCCAGCTCATCGGGTCGGACTGCCCGGCGCTCACCCCCGCACACTTGCGCGAATCGGCTGCCGCGTTGGCCGCGGGGCACGACGCCGTTCTGGGCCCGGCCGAGGACGGCGGCTACGTGCTGGTGGGGCTGGCGCGCACGTCGCCGAGCGTGTTCGACGGAATCGGATGGGGCGGGCCGGACGTGCTACGCGATACACGCGCACGGCTCGCCGCGCTGGGCTGGCGCTGGCACGAGCTCGCCGAGTTGTGGGACATTGATCGTCCCGCCGATCTCGCGCGCCTGGCGGAGCAGATCGAGGACGGAGCGCGCTACGTGGCCGCGGCGGTGCATGCCGGGACATAACCCCACGTTGGCGCGCGCGGCGTGGCGATGAAGCGGCTGCTGCTGGTCGGCGGCGGGCACAGCCATGTCGCCGTGCTGCGCAGCCTCGGCGATCGTCCGCTGCGCGGGGTCGAGGCGACGCTGATCAGCCCGGAACGGTTCACGCCCTACTCGGGCATGCTTCCGGGGCTCATCGCGGGGCACTATGGGCACCGCGAATGTCACATCGATCTCGCCGAGCTCGCCGGCTTCGCGCGCTTCGTCCCGCAGCGGGAATCACTGGCGCTGATCTCGACGGGCGATCGTTACGCGATCATGTCGCGCGGCAGCTGGGCCCTCGAAGGCGCCTGGGTGTGGTGCTGGAAGGATTGGCTCGACCGCCGGTTCATGCGCCGCTACGCGGTCCAGCAGTCACCCGTCGTGTGGGGGGTCGGGGGCGACGCGGTCACTGGTTTCTGCCGAGCAGCAGATAGGCCGAGCGGTTGCCGCCCGTCGCGACGCCATATGCCAGATAGACCGGGCCGAGCGGGGTGTCGACCGCCACGAACACCGAGCCGCCGGTCTGCCAATCGCTGGGGTTGGTCGCGACGACCGGGTTGCGCACCCGCCCGTGCTCCAGCGACGCGCCCAGGTAGGTGCCCTGAAAAATCGCGCCGCGCTGTAGCTGGTATGTGTAGACCAGCCTGCCGAACGCAAGCTCCTCGCCGTAGAGCTGGAACGTCTTGAAGCCGGAGAGCTGGAGAAAGCCGCCGAGGGAAAACTGATCGTACGTGGGCAGCGTTCCCTTCAACGCGCCGCCTCCTTTCAGGCCGACCTGCAGGGCGTGTTCCTTCACGGAGTAGGCGGCCACGAAATCGGCGTCCCACTTGGTGTACCGGTCGTCGGCGCCCAATGCCGGCGTCGAGTCGAAAACGGTTCCGGTCATCGCAAAGCCCCTGCGCGGGAAATCGATGCTGTCGAGCTGGTCGATCTTGACGCGCAGCTGCCCGGCACCCTGCCGCACCTTGTTCAGCGTGTTCGCCCACTCCGGCAGCCCCGTCTCCAGCGTCGGCGTGAGGGTGCCGGCCAGCACACCCACCGTCGCTTCGCCGTAGCGGGAGAACTGGGTCCCCAGGTCGAGCCCGACACGCGCGATCTTGTTCTCGAACTGGGCGACGCGCGTCTGACCGCTGTAGAGGTCGATCGGCGTTTTCTCGAGCACGAGCCGGGGGGCGATGAAAAGGTAGCGGTTCGGGACGAGCGGCTGGTAGAACTGGGTGAAGAACCGGTTGGTGCGCCCCACTTGCAGATCGGTCCGCCATTCGGCACCCAGCGAATTCAGCCAGGTTGCCCGGTAGCTGCCGAGCAGGTTGAAGTACGAGCTCGACGAGAAGTCCGTCGACAGCGTCAGGCCGAACCGCAGGTAGTTCGGGCCCCACGCTTTCTCCAGGGCGTCCACGGTGAGCACGTGCTTGCCTTTCTCGTCGATGATCCGGTAGTCCACGTGCTCGAAGTCGCCGCTCCCGTAGATGCGCTGCATGTCGCGCGAAAGCCGGGCGGCGTCGGGGGCTTCGCCCGGCTTCGTCTCCATCGCGCCGAGCACCGTCTCGGGATTCACACGGTGCAGGCCATCGACGCGGATCTCGTCGATCGGGCGGGCGTCCGCGATCGGCAGCGTGATCTGCCGCGTGCGGAGCGCCGCGTATTCCTTCGGGGGAAGACTCAATCGCGCCAGCTGCTTCGCGTGGCTGCGCGCCGATTTCTCGCCCGCGGCGGCGATCGCGGGCATGCGGTCGAAATCGCTCACGCTGAACCCTTCCAGTTCGACCGAGATCAGGACATCGTTCTGCGTCAGCTCCTCGAGGCTCTGCTTGACGTTCTGCTCCGTCAGGATCGAGAGCATCTGCTGCGCAACGGAGATCAGCGACGTGAGCTGGCCGCGATTCATGAGCGGCGTGCCGACGTTCACGGCGATGACGACGTCACCGCACAGCTTCCGACCGACGTCTATCGGGATGTTCCGCACCACCATGCCGTCGACCAGCAGCCGCCCACCCACGTTCGCCGGTGCGATCACTCCGGGAATGGCGAGGCTTGCCCGCATGGCGTGCGCGACCTCGCCGCTGCGCAGGACCACCATCTCGCCGTTCTCGAGATTGGTGGCGACCGCACGGTAAGGTATCGGGAGGCGGTCAAAATCCACGAACCCCTCGATGTTCACGGCGCGCCGCAGGAACGCCTCGAGCCCGACCCCCGAGATCACGCCGGACTGCAGCTTGAACTCGCCGTTCTTCACACCGATCTCGGGCGAGAAGAGATTGATGAAGTCGTCCTGCTTGCGCCGGATCGACTTCTCCTGGCGCGGCGGCTCGTCCTTCACGACATCCGCGAGACCGACGCTCGAAAGCAATCGTTCCATCTCGTCGACTGTTGCGCCCGTGGCGAACGCGCCGCCGACGACCGAGCCCATGCTCGTGCCCACCACGCAGTGAACCGGAATCCGCAGCTCGTCGAGGACCTTGAGCACGCCGACATGCGCCGCACCGCGCGCACCGCCCCCCGACAGGACGAGTGCGATGCGCGGGCGCTTCGGCGCATCGGCGGACTGCGCGAGGGCCAAGGGCGTTGCGGGAAGCAACGTCGCGCCTGCCATGCAGGCGGCAAGGACGGTTGTCGGGAGTGGGGGCATCTTGAGAGACATGGTTCGCTTTCCTGTCGTCGCGTCGATGCTTTCGGTTTCGTGGTCTGCATCGATCGCAAAGCGAATCTAGCAGACTCGAAGCGCTTCGTTGGGATCGTGCCGGGGCGAACGTTGCAGCGGCATGGCGGATCGGCCAAACTGCACGGGCGGCGTGTGGTCGCCGGCTTTGCCGCAAAGGAGCGAGGGGTGAGGGAGATTGGGGACACGGGGGCGCGTGAAGTGATATCCGCGCGCGTGACGATTCGCGCCAGCTCGGCAGCGGACATTCCGGCGATCACAGCGGTCTACTCGCATCACGTTCTCAACGGCCTCGCTTCGTTCGAGATCGTTCCGCCCGACGAAGCGGAGATTGCGCGCCGCCGCGACGAGATCCTCGCGCAACATCTGCCGTATCGCGTGGCCGTGCTCGATGGCAGAATCGCGGGCTTCGCCTACGCGGCTCCGTTCCGGACACGCCCGGCCTATCGCTACACGCTGGAGGACTCTGTCTACATCGCTCCCGCCGCGGCACGGCGTGGCGTCGGGCGCGCGCTGCTCGTTTCGCTCCTCGATATCTGTTCGGCGCTCGGTTACCGGCAGATGATCGCGGTAATCGGCGACAGCGGGAACGCCGCGTCGATCGGGCTGCACCAGTCGTGCGGTTTTGCGCGAGTCGGGCAGCTGCCGAGCGTCGGCTTCAAGCATCGGCGCTGGGTGGACAGTGTGCTCATGCAGCGCGCGCTAGGACCTGGCGACGGAGCTGTCCCGGAGCAATCGGCGGCGACGGAATGAGGGCGCGAGTCGACGCCGCCGGAAGTGCCGCTTGCGCCGCAGGTTGCGAGATGCTATCGAGAAAGGGGCCCTCAGCCGAGGGTCCGTGAAGTGGCACTCATCAGAGGAGGCAGGAAATGGCCGACACCATTCGCAAGTCCGACTACTTCGCATTCCAGGTTCCGAACCGGCCGGGCGCCGGCGCACGCATTCTTGCCGACCTCAAGGCCGAAGGCGTGAATCTGGTCGCGTTTACCGGCTTTCCGAACGGCAGGACCGCGCAGGTCGATCTGGTTCCCGAGCGGACCCCGGCCCTCCGGCGCGCGGCCAGGAAGCTGAAGCTGCGGCTCGGCAAGCGCAAGACGTGTTTCGTGATTCGCGGGGACGACCGCGTCGGCGCGCTCTCGAACCTGTTGCAGCGGCTGGCAGCCGCGCGGATCAACGTGCGGGCGATCGATGCCGTCATCGCCGGCAAGGGCCGGTACGGCGCCGTGTTCTGGGTCAATCCGAAGAGCGTGGCCCGGACGTCGCGCCTGCTCCGCGCGCGGTAGCGGCTGGGCCAAGCCCGAAAAAATCGCGAAAAAACCTCGAGGCGGCTGAGGAGGAGGGTGCGCCGCCCCGAGGGTCCACAGGAGGGGAGATTTCTGCCCGGACCGCGCCCCGCGCATTGCGGAAGGTGCAGCGTCCGTGCATCACGTTTCGGGCCAAACGGCACGCCACGCGACCGGTTCCAAGCTTAGAGACTGTCTAATTATCTGTCCAATCGATCTGGGCAATCAGGGTAATCATTCTGGTGGATTTGGCTGACCATCGACGCGCATCCGCTTTCCCCGGTGCGTCGAGCGGATCGTGGCACACCCTGCCGGCGTACGGCAGCGAAAATCCGTACGCCAGAGCGCTCCCCGAGACCCTGTATCACCGCTGCAACATTGATCGGCGTGATCGATTCGGAATAGAGTATCGTCCGTATGAATATCCGGGATGTCGATCTGAACCTGCTCGTGGCGCTGGAGTCGCTGCTCTCCGAGCGCAGCGTCACGCGCGCTGCCCAGAGGTTGGGTCTGAGCCAGCCGGCGATGTCCGCGGCGCTGGCCCGGCTACGGACCCTGTTCAACGACCCGTTGCTGCTGCGCACGGCACGCGGAATGCTGCCCACCGCCAAGGGCGTGGAGCTTGCGGCGCCGGTCAAGCAGGTGCTCGATGAGATCGGACGGATCATTCGTCAGGCCGACGCCTTCGATCCGGCGCGCGCGGAGGTGACGTTCACCATCACCGCATCGGATTACGTGGAGTACACGGTCTTGCCGCGACTGGTGGATCACATCGAGGCGCGCGCCCCCGGCTGCCGGCTGGCCGTGCGGCCGATCAACTTCGCGTCTCTCCCGGAACAGCTGGAGCGCGGGGAAGTGGACCTTGCGCTGTTGGGCGCCACCAACGCGCCGGAGAACGCGCGCCTGCGGCCGCTCTATCCGGAGCGCTTCGTGTGCGCCGTGCGGCGTGACCATCCGCGCGCCGGGAAGCAGATCTCACTCGACGAGTTCTGCGCGCTCGAACATGTCCTGATCTCGCCGAGTGGCGGCGCTTTCATCGCGCAGACCGACGCCGCCCTCGCCGCCCTCGGCCGCAGCCGCAGCGTGCGGCTTTCGGTGCCGCACTTTCTCCTGATTCCCGAAATTCTCGCGCGTTCGGACATGATGGCGGTCCTGCCGGAGCGGCTCGCGCGCGCGCATGCCGACCGCCTGCAGGTCATGGAGGTGCCGTTCGAGTTGCCGCCGTTCACGATCGCGGAGGTGTGGCACGAGCGCACGCACCGGGATCCTGCCCGCGTATGGCTGCGTCAGTCGCTCGCGGAACTCATGGAGAAGGACAGCGCGCCGATGCAGCGGATTCCGCGCCCGCAGAAGCGCACCCGTCGGGGCGACCGCCGCGCCACGCAGGCGGTGTGATCGAAATCGGGCGGCGTCGTGCCGCGCGGAGGGTGTCGACCGGAGTGTCGCCCAGGCGGTCAGCGCCTCATCTCGCTCCAGAAGATCGCGATCACGAACAGGAAGACGACAAACTCGAGCGCCGTGACCCAGACGATCAGGCGCGTGATGCGCCGCTCGCGCGGACGCATGCCCAACACGATGCCCCGCGTCCAGCGGTAGCCGGGAAGTCGCGCGTAGCGACGCATCCCGGCCAGATGGCGGCGGATGCCGACGCCCCAGGGGGTGATGCTCCGGTCCACCTCCTTCAACTGTGCGTCGCTCTCCGGGGTCCGGTAATGCTCGCGAAGGGTGAGCGCGCAGCCCTCCCCGAGCGGGGCGACGCGAACCTCTAGCGCAAGCTTCTGACCTTCCGGGTACGCGAGCCGGAAGCCGTCGTCCGCAACCGCCTCCACCGTCAGCCACTGATCCCGCTCGATGCCGGTCCACTCGTTGAGCGCGTGCAGGCGGTAGCGCTTGCCCGGGGCGAATGGCCCGGGGAATTCCTCCCACCCACGGATCTCCAGATACGGGTTGAGGCGAACCACCCGGGCGATGTCGCGGCAGAACGCAAGCACCTCGCCCGGCGGTGCCGGAACCTCCACGGTGACCCAGGCGGTGTTGTCTCCCTGCGCCCCCTGAGGGGCGATGGAGGGATCGCTCATTCCCGCGCGGCGACCAGCAGCGGCGCGCGCAGCGCGCGCACGAGCGTCTCGAGGCTCATCCGGGAGCGGTAGCCCGGCTCACCCTTCGGCCGCGGCGGGCCGATCACCACGAGATCGACGGCCTGCTCTTGCGCCACCGCCAGCAGGCACTCGGCAGGTTCGCCGAAACGCATCACCGCCTTGCAGGTGAGTCCGCGTCCGGCGCAGCGCGCGGCAACCGCGTCGATCTGCGCCCGCGCCTCGGCTTCCAGCTGGCGCTCGACGTGCGCGCCGAACGCGTCGCGGGTCCAGGCGTTGTTCAGCCAGTCGTCGCCCTGCATGCCGGCCCAGAAGCCGGGTACGACGTAGAGGTGCACGATCAAGGTCTTGCCGGGGACGGCGATCCGGTACGCGAGCGACTCGGCGAGATCCGCCCCGTTCGTGCCGTGGTGGGCGAGCAGGAGACGCAGGCTCGAAAACTGCACGACCGATGCTCTCCTGCCCGATGATCCACGGGTGCGAGGGCGTGCGCCCCCGCGCCCGCACCGCCTATTTGGGGATGAACATGATCACGCCGAGCGCGATCAGGAAGGCCGCGATCAGCGCTCCGATGTCTTCCTTGCGGTCACTGACGAAGATCGACAGGCTGGTGCCGCGATCGAATTCCTTTTCCTCTTCCATGATTGCGCTCCTCAGATGAATTCGCGCACGAACAGCAGGACCACGATGAGCGAGCCGACCGCCTTGATCAATCCGACCACCGAGCCGATCACGAGCGGCTTGCCCCCCGCCTGCTTGAGCGACTTGGTGGTGATCTGCATGCCGAGGCCGATCAGACCGAAGGAAAACAGCCAGGCGAGCCAGTCACGGTAGGCGGCGATCGTCTTGGAGCTGTGGTAGGCGACCCTGCGCGCCTTATCGAGCGCGCCTTTCGCCCCCTTGTCGAGCCCCTCGATCTTCGCGACCCCGCGCAGGATGCCGTCCTGCTCGCGCGTGCCGAGCTTCTTGTCGGCGATCAGCTGCTCCACCGCCTTGGTCTCCTGCGGATTGCTCGCCTTGGGCAATGCCTCCTTCAGTGCGGCCACCTCTTTGTCGTTCAGCAGGTTCTCCTTCCTCACTTCTTCGCTGCTGAAGTACCGGCCCTGGTAGTGCCCGGCGGGCGCGAAGATGCCGGCGCTCGATAGGGCGAACATGAGGATGAACCCCAGCACGAACACCGGAAACTTGCTCACCAGCACGTGCGTGAGGTCAACCTTCTCGGCGCCGACCTCGCGCTTCACGTACCAGGCAGCGAGCCAGAGGACGATGATCGGCAGGAACAGGACGCGGGTGATGTTGAAGATCTCCGCCACTTTCAGCGTCTCGATCCCCCTCGGGTCGAAGGCAAGCGCGGCGCCCGCGACCTGGGCCGAGTTCAGGATCCCCGTACCGGCCCAGGCGCCGAACTGCACCGGCCCCATGCCGAGCAGATGCCCGATCGTCGGGAAGATGAACATGCAGATCACGCCCCAGAGCAGGATCGTGCCGATCGTGTAGGCGATGTCCACCGCCTTGGCGTTCACCACCGGCGCCGCGGCGACCGCGGCCGAGACGCCGCACACTCCGACCCCGGCCGAGAGCACGCCGGTCATCGAGTTGGTGGCGCCGAGGCGCGGCCCGGCGATGAGCACGAGCCACACCGACCCGAGCACGAAGATGCCGATCATCACCACCGACAGCGCGCCGAGCTGCGCGAGCTCGGCGGCGCTGTAGAGCGTGCCGAGCAGGATCACGCCGGTCTTCAGGAAGAAGCGCGCGGTGCGCACGCCGTTCGCCGCCCACGCCGGAATCTTGAAGACGTTCACGATGACGATCCCGGTGACGATCCCGAGCACCACGTAGTTCAGGTTGAAGATCTGGGCGAAGTTCCAGCCGAGGGTGGGCTGGGCCGCCCGGCCCCAGTTGGCGAACATCGGATCGAAGCCCCAGCGGATGACGAAGGCGATGAGCAGGATGAAGCCGATGCCCGGAAAGATCGACAGGTAATAGTCGAGGCTCCCCTCGGTCGGCTTCCACGCCAGGGCGATCAGCCCGAGCACCGCGAGAATGCCGCCGAAGATGAACGACAACCGGGCCTGGTAGGCCTTCATGTTGTCGAAGCTCGACGGCTTCATCGCGGCCGGCGCGGTCTTGCCCTCGGCGGCTTTGACGGCCGCCTGGTGTTTCTCGACCGCCTGTGTGTGCGATTTGTAGCTGCTCGGGTGCAGCCACCCCTGCAGGCCGTCGACCGACCCGGCCTGGTTCAGCGCGCCCCAGATCAGCATGAGCACGCCGATGACGAGTAGCGCAGGCGACTTGTGCGTGTAGATCATCGTAACCCTCCTCCTTGGCCGCGATGCGGCATTCCGAAATGCCGCCCGCCTGACGCGTTCTAGTTTGAACAGTGCGTTGTTGGATCAGTGCGGTCCCGCCGTCAGGGCTCAGGGTCCAGACGGCGGAAGCAATCCGCTTGTACAGCGCCGTTTGCATGCCGACAAGCCGAGGCGATTGATGGGTTGATTCAGGCTGCTTATCGGTGACGGTCGCGCGGAGCGCGGATCACGCTCACCGAGCAGGGCGCTTCGGCCACGACCTTCGCGGATACGCTGCCGAGGTAACGCCGCAGCGGGGAGGCCCCGCGCGCGCCCATGACGATCCGGTCCGCATGGTGCGTTGCGGCGTAATCCAGCAGCGTCGCCGCCGGATCGCTCCCCTCCGCCACGTGGTAGCGAATTTTTTCGCGGGGCACCGCGAGGGGTCCGGCCCAGTGCCGCATCTCGATCAGTCCGTCGAGATGCGCCTGATACCGGATCTCGCGCACTTCTTCGTCATTGAAGAGCCGCGGCTCGCGCACCGTCACCAGCGTGATGCGCAGGTTCGGCTCGGCCACGATCGCTCGCCGCAGCGCGTCCCGCATCGCCCGGGCAAGCGCCTCGTCACGGTGGTCCAGATCCAGCGCCACCACGACGTGGGGAGCGAGACCGATGTGCACGAGCGGTGGGGCTGGCGCGGCGACAGGTCGCACCACGGTCGTGAGCCAGCGTCGCGCCGCCGCGACGAGGCCCCTGCCGCGCATCCGTTTCGCGCGCGCCGTGAGCGGGATCTGTTCCGGATGCGCAAGATCGTGGGCGACCTGGGCCGCAGTCGCATAGCGATCCACGGCGCGCACTTCGAGACAGTGGAGGATGACCTCTTGCAGCCAGTCCGGGACAGCGTGGTGGACTGCGCGGGGCGGCTCGGGATCGCGGTACAGCCGGCGGCGCATGCCGGCGCGAGTGGTGGGGTCGCCAAAAGGCTGCACGCCGGTCGCGAGCTGATAGGCCATCACGCCGAGGGCGAAAAGATCGCTCCGGGCGTCCATCCGGTCGCGGGCGAGCTGCTCCGGTGAGATATACGCGCCGGTTCCCACCGGGGCATCGAACTCCTCCGCGACCAGATCGGGCAGTTCGGCGTGGCGGGCGAGCCCGAAATCGATCAGCACGGCTTCGCCCGTCGCCCGGATCAGGACATTGGCGGGCTTCAGATCGAGGTGAACGACGTTCTGGCGGTGCAGATCGTGCACGGCTGCTGCGGTCGCGGCGAACAGCCGTGCCACTTCGTCTGGAGGAAGCGGCGCGCGCCGGGCAAACTCGGAAAGCGACCGGCCCGCGACGCGTTCCATGACGATGTACGGATCGCTTTCGAGATCCCCCTTGGCCACGAGCCGCGGGACATGCGGGCCCGTGAGAACGGAAAGGATCATCTGCTCCACCTCGAAGCCCACGTAACAGGCCGGATGAGCGCCGAACGCGAGCTTCGGCACCTTCATGATGAGCGGACCCAGCGCGGCGTCCCCCGATACGGCGTAGAGGATCGCCATGCCGCCCTCGTGGAGCTTCCCCTCGACGCGAAAGCCACCCACCAGCGTGCCCGGCGCGAAAACCGTCCCGTCCATGTTTGCGTTCTCAGTGACCGGACTCGAGCCGCCGCGCCAGCCGCTCCGGGAGGCCGGCGGCGCGGACCTTGCGCGCCGCCGCGTGGTGGTCGTACGGCACGCGAAAGCTCGTCAGCGTGGCGCGGCGCTGGTCGAAGATCGCGTAGCAGGCGGCGGCGCTGCCGTCGCGCGGCTGGCCGACCGCGCCGACGATGAAAAGCCAGCGCCGCCGCGGGCTGAGCGGGATCGGCACGCCAGGGACCGGACTGAACCGGGTCGGTGCGTGGCCGGTACCGGTGAAGTAGAGCGCCGCGTGATGAACGTGTCCGACGAATATGTGCCGCGCGTCGCTCGCCGCGAGCGCCCGCGCCGCGTCGTGGCCGCTCGTGATGTACTGCCAGCGCGCCGGCTCGGCAGCGCTCGCGTGCGCGAAGCTCATGCCGGCCTCGCTTGCCAGGAGCGGTAGCGCCGCCAGGAATTCGCGGCACGCCGGGTCGAGGCGCTCGCGCGTCCAGTAGATCGCGTCGCGTGCCGGAAAGTTGATCTCCTCCAGCAGTCCGCCGAGGCAGGCCTGGTCGTGGTTGCCGAGCACCGCGACCGCGCCCCGGCCGGAGAGGTCGCGAACGATGTCGAGGCAGGCGACCGGGTCCGCGTTGTATCCGAGCAGGTCACCGAGGAAGGCGTGCCGGTCCACGCCTTCGCGACGCGCGTGCGCGAGACACGCGGTGAGCGCCTCGAGGTTGCTGTGAACGTCGGCGAGCAGTGCGATCTTCATCCGGTGAGCGCGACGACCCGCGCCGCGGGTTGGCGAGACCCCGAGAATATCCCGGTCGCGCCGCGCGAGCACCTCCGCCGGTCGATCGGTCCGATGCGGCGCGGAGCGTGGTCAGGCGGTCCGCCGGACACCTTGCAGTTGGTCACGGATCGCGGCGAGCCAGCGGTCCAGGTTCGGGCCGAGTTGCGCGGCGAGCATTTCCTCGCGCCGCGCCCGCATGCGGCTCGCCGACTCGAGGTCGAGGAAGAGCGTCAGCCGATAGGCGAGCTCGAGGATGCGATTCTCCGCCGTCCGCGGCAGCATGCTCCGCAGCACTTCCTCCGGCGCCTCGAAGCGCTCGGTCTGGGTGAGCAGCGTGCCGTCGCTCTGCGGCATGGTCTCGAGCGCGACCTGGAACGGCACCGCCGAGTCCGAGACGGACACGATCCGCCGGTTCGTCACGAACTCCGTCACCCGCGTGCGGTAGTCGGCAATGCGATCGCCGATTCTCAGGCGGAAGTGGCACACGCTGCCCGCGCGCAGGCTTCCGCCGCCTTCGACTTCGACCCGAATCGGCGTCGCATGCGGATTGAGCGCCGAGCGCGCAACCGGGTCGGCCACGAGCGCGAACACCCGCTCGGGCGGCACGTCAATGTGGATGCTGCGCGTTACGACGACCATTCCTGATTCCGTGCTGCCCTGCGGCCCCGCACGACCGGGCGACGTCCGTCGCAGCGGCGGCATCGCGCGCGCGTCATATCGCCTTGGCCCGCTTCAGCAAGCCGGCCAGTGACTGCGCGAGCCGGGTGTAGCCCTGCGCGTTCGGATGAATAGGGTCCGATTTGAGCGCGTTGTCGGTCAGGATTTCCGCCAGCGCATCTTCCTCGACCGGGACGCTGAGCGCTGCGGCGACCTGGGCGTAGACCGGGTGGGCTGACGGAAACAGCCCGGGCTTCGGCACCGCGACAAGAACGACGGGGACGCCGCGATCACGCGCGACCCGCACCATCGCCCGCAGGTTTCCGGCGAGCTCGGCCGCGTCGAGCTTGCGCAACAGATCGTTGCCGCCATGGCAGAGGATGAGGAGTTGCGGACGGATCTGATCGAGAACGACGGGCAGGCGCGCGAGCCCCTGCGCGCTCACTTCTCCGGGCACCCCGGAGGATGTCACCTTGCGCCCGATCAGCCGCTCGAGCACAGCAGGGTAGCTGTCGGCGGACTGCGCGCCCGTGCCGTAGGTGAGGCTGTCGCCGAATGCGAGCACCACGGCGTCCGGGGCGAGCGGCGCCAGCTTTGGTGTCGCCTTGCCGCAGCCCGCGAGCGCGGCGCCCAGAACCAGCACTACGGCGAAGGCGATCGCGCCCAGCAGACGGGGCTGCGGGGCGATCCTCATCTTCCAGGGGGCGGATAGAAGCGCGGCACCCGCAGCGACAGCGAGGCCCACATCATGAGGAGCAGGGGCAATACGCCGTGCGCATCGGGGCTCCAGGGTCACGCTGCCCGTACGACCAGGACGGCACATTGGATCCGCGCCAGGACCTGCTCGGCATTACTGCCAAGCAGCAGGCGCTCGAATCCGGTGCGGCCATGGCTGCCGAGAATGACGAGATCCGCGTTCTTGCGCTCCGCCGCATCGACGATCATCTCGGGAACGGGCCCCTCGGGCACCCCGCCCTCGGCATCGATGCCGTCCTTCCGGAGCAACTCGACGATC
>JAABRB010000195.1 GCA_011391185.1 Betaproteobacteria bacterium | reverse complement strand
CGACATCCATGGCTTCGTGCAGGCAATCGGCAATCGTCTGGCCGGCGAGCGGGTGGTCCGGGATCTCCCGATCCCCGACGATGTTCTCGCCGCACGCGACCTGGTCGGGAAAGACCGTCGCGAGCAGATCCTCGGCTTCCATGCGCTGCAGCTGCGGCGCCATCTTGCGTCCGCCGCGGAAACGCGGCAGCGCCAGCGCGACGCTCGCATTCCAGCGCCAGCGCGTCGCGAACATCGGCGCATCGAGGAGCGCCTGGATCAGGAGCGGACGCACGGTCTTCGACGCCAGGTAGCGGGCCACCTCTTCGAGCGGGAAGCTGTGGCTCGTCGAGAGCGAGAGCACGATCGCGTCCTCGGTCGCGGCCGCCTGCAGCTCGAAGTTGAACTTGCGGCAGAAACGCTTGCGCAGCGCCAGCCCCCACGCGCGGTTCACCCGGCTGCCGAACGGGGCGTGAATCACGAGCTGCATGCCGCCCGATTCGTCAAAGAACCGCTCGAACACCACCGTGTCCAGTGTTGGCAGCGCGCCGAGCGCGGCGCGCGCGGCGTCGTAGTAGTCCGCAATCTGCTCGGCGGCGGATAGGTCCAAACCGGGTTCCCGCAGGAGCCACTCGATCGCCCCGCCGCGGCCATCGCGCTCCAGCGCGGCTTCGATCGACGCGCGCAGCCGGGACACCGAGTACGACAGCTCCTCGCTTCGTGCCGGCGCCTCGCCGAGCCAGAAGGGTATTCCGGGCGGCACGCCTTTCGCGTCCTCGACGCGCACGGTGCCGCGCTCGACGCGCAGGATGCGGTAGGAGACGTTGCCGAGCTGAAAGACGTCGCCCGCCAGGCTTTCGACGGCGAAATCCTCGTTCACCGACCCGATCACCTGCGCCTGGGGCTCGAGGACCACGCTGTAGTCGGCCGTGTCGGGAATCGTGCCGCCCGATGTGACTGCGGTGAGCGCCGCGCCGCGCCGCCCGCGCAGCACGCCGTTGACCGCGTCGCGGTGCAGATGCGCGGCGCGTCGGCCGCGGCGCGTGTGAAAGCCCTCGCCGAGCATCTGCGCGATCTCGGTGAACGCCTCGCGCGAGAGCTCGCGGTACGGCCATGCGCGCCGGAAGCGCTCGAAGAGCTCCGCTTCCGGCCACTCCTGGAGCGCGACCTCGGCGACGATCTGCTGCGCGAGGACGTCGAGCGGCTGCGCGGACACGGTGATCCGGTCGAGCTCGCCGCGGCGTGCCGCGTCGAGCAGGGCGGCTGCATCGCAAAGATCGTCGCGCGACAGCGGAAAAAGCCGCCCTTTCGGCAGTCCGCCCACCGCATGGCCCGAGCGCCCCACCCGCTGCAGAAACGCCGCGATCGTGCGGGTCGAGCCGATCTGACAGGCGAGATCCACATCGCCGATGTCGATGCCGAGCTCGAGCGAGGCCGTCGCGACGAGCACCTTCAGGTCGCCGCGTCTCAGCCGCTGTTCCGCATCCAGCCGAATCTCGCGCGACAGGCTGCCGTGATGCGCTGCGACCTTGTCGGTCCCGAGACGCTCCGAGAGATGCCGCGCCGCACGCTCGGCGAGCCGGCGCGTGTTCACGAAAACGAGCGTGGTGCGATGCTCGTTCGCGAGCGCCGCCAGCCGATCGTAGAGCTGCTGCCAGACGTCGCCCGACATCACCGCTTCGAGCGGCGCATCCGGCAACTCGATTGCGAGATCCCGCGCGCGCACGTGCCCGGCGTCGACGATGGCGCAGCCACTCGTGTCCCGCGTACCGATCAGAAATCGCGTGATTTCCTCGATCGGCTTCACTGTCGCGGAGAGACCGACACGCGCGAGACCGGGTCCCGCGAGCGCCTCCAGCCGCTCGAGCGAGAGCGCGAGATGCGCGCCACGCTTGCTCGCCGCAAGGGCGTGAATCTCGTCCACGATGACGGTGCGCGTCGTCGCCAGCATCTTGCGGCCGGCCTGGCTGGTCAGCAGGATGTAGAGCGACTCGGGCGTCGTGACCACGATGTGCGGCGGGCGGCGGCGCATGGCCGCGCGCTCGGCCTGGGGCGTGTCGCCGGTGCGCACGAAAGTGCGGATCTCGACATCCGGCAGACCGAGCGCTTCAAGCTCCGCGCGGATCCCGGCGAGCGGCGCCTCGAGATTCTTGTGGATATCGTTCGAGAGCGCCTTGAGCGGGGACACGTAGACGACGTGCGTTTCGTCGGCGAGACCGCGCTCGGTACCCGCGCGCACGAGCCCGTCGATCGCCGCGAGGAACGCCGCGAGCGTCTTGCCCGAGCCGGTCGGCGCCGCCACCAGCGCATGACGCCCCGACTTGATCGCGGGCCACGCTTCGATCTGCGGCGCAGTCGGTCCCGCGAACGCCGAGCGGAACCACGCGCCGACCGCCGGGTGGAAGAGATCGAGCACGTTTTCGTTCATGCAGTCAATCGTACGCGCGAAACCGGACGGCCGGATCGCGCTTGATCTGCTCGACGAGACCCACCTCCCAGGTGAGATAGGCGCGCGCGTGCTGCGCGTAGCCTTGCGCGTGGTCGTAAGGCTTGTACCAGACGTCGTCGAGCGCGGTCGTCGCGCGCTCGATGCCGGATTCGGTGGGCGCGTTCGCCGCAATCCAGGCGGCGTTTCCGCCGTCCAGCACGCGAACAGTCGCCTCGGGCCAGAGCGCCGCCGCCTCGGGGGCGGCGAGATGCGCGAGAGTGCCGTCCTCCGACGTAAGCACGACCAGCCGTGCGGCGGGCAGGCGGTCGCGCGCCGCAGCGAGGCGGGCGCGCACCGCCCACCATGCGCCAGGAACGTGGCGGTCGCGAAACTTGAGGCTCGTCGCGAGGTCGAGCACCGTGACATCACCCTGCGGCAGCCGCGCGACGAGCTCGTGCACCGCAAGGGTCGGCGCTGCAACGAATCCGGGAACTTCCCGCCGCCGCGGGCCACTCTCGATCGGCCAATCGGCAAATCCGTCCGCACCTTCGGGTTCGAGCACGTGCACGTCGTCCCAGCCCATCTGATTCAGCCACGAGGCGGTCATCACCGAACGCACGCGCGCCGGGTCGATGAGCACGACGCGCGCGTTGCGCACGCCAATGAACTCATCGGTCGCTTGCACGACCTGGCCGCCCGGAGCGTGCCGCGACCCTGTGATGTGGCGCGCCTCGAATTCCTCGCGCGACCGCACATCGAGGAGGTAGAGCGTGCGGCCGGCGTCGCGGCGCCACGCCCCCACGGTCTTGGCCGGAACGAATTTGACCGCGAACTTTTTCGCGACGCGCCCGGCGGCGGCGCGCGCGCGCGCCAGGCCTTCTTCCGAAGGCGGCGATGCGACCGTCGTCGAACCGCGCTCGCACGCGTAGCCCGCCAGCTCCCAGCCCATGGTGCCGTCCTTCAGCGCCAACACGCGGTTCGGAATGCCGGCGTTGCGCAGCGACTGGCAGCCGATGATGCTGCGCGTGCGTCCGGCGCAATTCACGACGACGAGCGTATCGGGGTCGGGCGCGAGATCATGAACGCGATAGGCAAGCTCGGCGCCCGGCACGTCCACGCCGCCCGGAATGTTCATGCGGTGGTACTCGTCGTACGGTCGCGAGTCGAGAATGACGAGCCGCATGCCCGAATCCTTCAGCCGCTTCAGCTCCTCCGGCGGAATGCGCGGGGTTGCGTAGCGATGCTCGACGAATTCGCCGAACGCCTTCGAGGGCACGTTGACGCCGCTGAAGAGCTCGCCGCCCGCCGACTGCCAGCCCGCGCAGCCGCCATCGAGGATCGCGACGTCGGTGTAACCAAGGGCGAAAAGCTTTGCCGCGGCCCGTTCGGCCAATGCGTCGCCGCCGCCGTCACTGTCGTCGTCGATGAGCACGATCGGCGCCGCGCGCCGCGGAGCCAGGTCCTCCGCCATGAGCTCGAGGCGCGAGAGCGGCAGCGAGCAGGCGAAAAACGGATGGCCTCGATAGTGCACACCCTGCTCGCGCACGTCGAGCAGCGCGAGCTCGCTGCCATCGACCAGGCGCTCGCGCAGCGCCGCGGCCGAAACGCGCTTCGTCATGAGCGCCCGGGGCGCGCTTCGCGGATGTCGGAGTGCGCCGGGAACACCGCCCAGGCATGATCGGCCGGCTTGTAATACTCGCGCCGCGCGAGCTGCTCGAGCGCAAGGCCGTACATGTGGAAATTCAGGACCACGCCTTCGATGTGAATCGAGTGGTAATCGTCGGGCATGAACGCGCAGCCGGTGCCCTTCCGGACCACGTGCCGGCCCGTCTCGCGCACGCCGTCGTCGGGCGTGCGATCGTAGAAACGGTTCAGCTCTTCGCCCATCACCCCGACGATCACCGCCCAGGTCGTGTGATTGTGCGCAGGCGAGCTGAAGCGCCCGTCAGCCGCGTTGGCGTAGAGCGCGAAACGGTGGTCGTCATCCTCGGCCAGCCGATACATGCACGAACTGCGCTTGTCGCCCGGCTGCGGCGGCGCAAAATCGTCGAGGGTGAAGAGATCGGCGCGCTCGGCGAGCCTGGCAAGGCACTCCCGCATGCGCTCGAGGCTCTTGCGCGTGACGCCTTCGCGCGCCTCGATGGCGCGAATGTCGGCGACGGTAGAATCGATCAGGCTATTGCGTTCCGCGGTGCGATTCATGGCCCCTCCTGGCGCTGCAATACGCGACTGGGCGCGTCCGTGCAGATTCTACGCCCGGCGCTACACTGCACGCTGATGCGGCGGGCCAGGGCGCCCGCGCGAGGGGGAAACCATGCTGCTTCGCAAGTCGATGCGCCGCGTTCGGTTCCTGGTCGCAGCGATCCTGATCGTCGGCCTCGTGCCCGCGGCCCACTCGCAGCAGGCGGCGGTCGTCGTCAACGGCGCCGCGCTCGATGCACGAACCCTGGGCCCGTTGCAGGCCGCCTACGGGCAGATCGCGCCGGGTCGCTACTGGTACGACCCGGTGTCCGGACTCTGGGGCCGCGAGCACGGACCCCACGCGGGACAGATCATGCCGGGCCTGCGCCTCGGCGGGCCGCTGCGGCAGAACGCCTCCGGCGGCGCCACCGGCGTGATCATCAACGGTCGCGCGATCCATCCGTCCGAGCTCGCGCAGCTGCAACAGCTGTTCGGACAGATCAACCCCGGACGGTATTGGCTGAACGCCCAGGGAATCGGTGGCTACGAGGGTGGCCCCGCGCAGTTCAACCTGCCGGCCGCCGCGGCCCAGCGCAGCGGCAGTCGCGGCGGCGGCGGCGGATACAACCGGAGCGGACCGGGCGGGCACCTGATGAGCGACGGCAACTGCTTCGGCTACATGAGCCCGGGCGGGTCCACAGTGATGAGCGGGAACTGCTGAGCACGGCCCCCGTCAGGTGTCGAACCGATCCAGCACGTGCCCCGGCCCGGCTTCGCGTGCGGTGTAGCGCTCGCCGTCGAACACCTGCGAGCCGTTCACCCACACGCCGTGCACGCCGCGCGGCCGGCGGATCATCCGCGTCCCGCCGCCGGGAAGATCGCTCACGCGCTCGAGCTTCGAGATGCCGACCGTGGCCGGATCGAAGAGCAGCAGGTCGGCCCAGGCGCCCGGCGCGATGCGGCCGCGCTCCGGGATGCGGTACTTGCGCGCCGGATCGCTCGTCAGGCGCCGCACGCCCTCCTCCAGCGCGAACGCGCCGCGCTCACGCACCCAATGACCGAGGAAATGCAGCCCGAAACCCGCATCGCACAAGAACTTGAGATGTGCGCCGGCGTCCGAGAGGGCGACGACGCCTGCCGGATGCTGAAGCAGTGGCTGCACCCCGTCATCGTCGCTGTTGAAGAACTTGCCGACGAACACCGTGTCGAGCCCGTCGGCGAGCGCCGTGTCGAAGAGCACGTCCACCGGATCGCGGCCGGACGCGCGCGCGATCCCGGCGATCGTGCGCCCCTCGAGCGCCCGCACCGTGCCGGTCACCGCCTGGCCGATCTCGATCTTGCCCCAGTCCCCGGCGAAGATGATCCCGGCCTTCGGGCGGGCGAGATCGGCGCGAAACGCTGAACGGAACGCAGGATCGCCATACACCGCGGGCAGATTCGCCTTGTCCGCCTGCTTCACGCGCGAGAACGAATCATGGCTGTAGAGCACGTAGGGATCGCGCAACGTGAAATCGAACGAGAGCGGCTGGCAACTCGAGTGGATGTAGACCTCGCGGCCCCGCTCGTTTGCGGCGCGGCAGCGCTCGTAGTAGTCGAGCGCCTGGCCGGGGTGGGCATCGTTGTACATCGTGAGCACCGTGACCATGAACGCGGGCCGTCCGATGGTCGCGGCGATGTTCTCCATGTACTCGGGCGTCGCCCGTGGCCCGGTCGCCGACACGAACATTCCGCGCTTTTCCTCGCCCAGCACGCCGACCAGCGCCGCCAGCTCCTCGTCCGGAGCCAGCGTCGAGGGCATCGGCCGCGAACCCCACCCACTGTGGTTGGGCGAGAAAGACGAAGCGAATCCGATCGCGCCCGCGCGGATCGCATCGCGCACGATATCGCGCATCCGGTCCAGCTCTTCCGGCGTCGGCTGCACGCGCTCGCACGCCGCTTCGCCCATCACGGCGGTGCGGATCGTCGAGTGCTGGGCGAGCACCGCAACGTTCGCGAACAGCCGTCGCCGGCGCAGCGCGCCGAGATACTCCGCAAACGACTCGAAGTCCCAGCGGGTGCCCGTGAGCAGCGCGTCGAGATCCATCCCCTCGACGACGGAGAGGTTCTTCAGCAGCAGCTCGCGGTGCGCGGGCGGGCATGGCGCGATTCCGAATCCGCAGTTGCCGATCACCGCGGTCGTGACGCCGAGCGACGGTGACGGCGAGAGCGTCGCGTCCCAGGTGGCTTGCGCATCGTAATGCGTGTGCACGTCGATGAGCCCGGGTG
>JAABRB010000194.1 GCA_011391185.1 Betaproteobacteria bacterium | reverse complement strand
CCCGCGTCCTCGAGATCCGCGGCGTTAGCCCGGTCGCGGGTCGTGGCGCCGCGTCCGGCCGAAGCCCACAGCACGCGCAGACCCTTCGCGCGCAGCCGCGCGCCGATCGCGGCACCCATCTCGCCCGGATGGAGGATCGCTATCGTCTCTTCCGCCATCGTGGCCGCTCTCCGCCGACTGCCCGGCAGCAGGCTATCACGCGCGGCTCCCGGAAGGCGCTAGCGCAGCGAACCCGGCAGCCACGTCGCAAGCGGCGGGAAGGCCATCACGAGCGCGACGGTGACAATCATCAGCGCGATGAACGGCGCCGCCGCCAGGTAGATCTGACTCATGGTGGTCTCGGGCGGCGCCACGCCTTTCATCACGAAGAGCAGCAATCCGAAGGGCGGGGTAGTGAAGCCGATCTCCAGCAGGATCAGCATCAGCACCCCGAACCAGACGGGATCGATGCCGGCAACTTTCACGAGGGGCATGTAGAACGGCAGCGTGATCATCATCATGCTGAGCTGATCCATGAAGGCGCCGAGGAAGAGCAGGATGGCGAGCATGGCGATCACCACCGCGAACGGCGCGAGCTTGGCGTCACGCACGATCACGAGCAGTCCGTCGGTCGCGCCGGAGAAGGCGAGGATCTGCGAGAAAGTGATCGACGCGGCGATGATGAACAGGATCATCACCGAAATCTTGGCGGTCTCGCGCAGCGAGATGCGCAACGCCGCCAGCCCGAGCGAGCGATAGGCCGCGGCCGAGATCAGCGTGCCGACCGAGCCAAGCGCTGCCGATTCGGTGGGCGTGGCCGCTCCGGTGAGGATGCTCCCCACCACCAGCACGAAAATCCCGAATAGCGGCAGCACGTGCTTGACGAAGGGCATCAGCCGCTCGCGCCAGCTGAGTGTCGCGACGTCGTAGGCCGGTGCGAGCCCGGGGTTGAGCGTGCAGCGCACGACCACGTAGACGAAGAACAAGACCGCCATCAACAGCCCGGGAATGATCCCCGCTATCAGCAGGTCGGCCACGGAAATGGCGCCGAGGCTCGCCAGCAGTACCGCCAGCGCCGATGGCGGGATCAGAATCGCGATGCCGCCGGTGCCGAGGATCGGGCCCATGGCAATCAGCGGGTCGTAGCCGCGGCGGCGCATCTCGGGCATCAGGGTGCTGCCGAGGATCGCGGTATTCGCCAGCGACGAGCCGGAGAGTGCGGCGAAAATCGTCCCGCTCGCCACCGCGATCAGGCTCAGCCGTCCCGGTACGCGCGAAAAGAGCTTGTCCACGGCATCGATGGCGCGGCCCGCCAGGCCGGTGTGGAACATCAGCTCGCCCATCAGCAGGAACAGCGGGATCGGGACCAGGGCGAAGGTGGTGACCGCGTCGTAGGCATTGCGAACCAGCTGCAGCAGCCCGGGCTGGCCACCGAGAAAAAGCAGCGCGCCGCCGATGTTGACGGCGAAAAACGCGAACACGACCGGGACCCCCAGCATCAGGAGGACGACCAGGGAGCCGAGCAGCAGCCCGAGCGTCGCGTACCACTCCATCGTCTACAGATCGGCCTTGGCCGCCCCCGCACCGGAGAGTTCGGGGTTGCGAACCAGGATCGCGATCCTGCGTACGAACTCGATGCACAGGAGCATCGCCGAGAACGCGATCAGCGCATAGAGGTACCACTCGGGGAAGATCAGGTCCTTGATCATGCGCGCGCCGTGGTGATAGGCGGCCGCGGCCACGCGCACCGAGTAGTGAAGGATCACCGCGGAGACGGCGAGCCCGATCACGTCGGCGAAAAGATCCGCCGCCCGGCGAGCGCGCGGCGGGAGGCCGTCGATCAGGACATCAACCCGCACGTGCGCGCCGAGCCGCAGCGCCCAGGGCGCGCCGAGAAAGGTCCCGATGAAGAGCCCGTATTCGCTGGCCTCCAGCATCCAGGAGATTCCCCCGATGCCGGCATTGCGCATGACGACGTCGAGGCTGACGCCGACTGCGATGAACGCAATGCTGAGCGCCGCCGCCACGCCGCAGGCGGCGAGCAGGCGCTCGTGGAGGCGGGCGAGCGCCCTCATCACGGCCTCGGACCGCCGCGTGGCGCCGGAGGAATTAATCGTCCGCGATGAGCTTGCGCAGCTTCGGTGCGTTCACCGGATCGAGCTTGTACGCCTCCTCCCATGCCGCATCGCGCGAAATCTTCAGGAACTGATTCGCGACATCACCTTCGAACCGGATGACCTGCACGCCTGCGTCCGCCTGCTCCTTGCGGTAGCGTTCGTTCTCCTTCTCTGCGTCGCGCGTGACCTCCATCTCCAGGCGCCGCCCTTCCACGTTCAGGAAATCCTGCTGCGCTTTCGTGAGCGACTTCCACTTGTCGAAATTGATGATGATCGCCGAGGCAGTCTGGTAGAAGCCCGGCTCGACGCGATACTTGGTCACCTTGTCCCAGCCGAAGGTCTTGATGTCCCACACCGGCCAGCCGTAGCCGTCGATCGTGCCGCGCTCGAGCGCCGTGTAGACGTCCGCCGGCGGCGTCTGGATCACCTCCGCGCCGAGCGCCCTGAAAAACGCGCGGTACACGGGCGTCACGCGGATCTTCAGGCCCTTCAGATCGGGCTTGTCGATCTTCTTCGTCAGATAGAGGTGAAACGGCACGCCGTAGCCCCAGGTGGTGAGGTAATAGGCGTTGACATACTGGACGTGCAGTTCGTTGAAAAATGCCCAGGCGCCGTTGGCGCGTTGCTCGGCCGGCAATTTGGTCATGAGCTTGATCGAGTCGCCGATCGGCAGCAGGTTCTGGTAGAAGGTCGGCGGCAGATTGGCCATGTCGACGACGCCCGTCTTGACGGCGTTGCCCATCTGGAAGGGGGAGATCGACCCTGCCGGCCGGATATCGATCTGGATGAGTCCCTTGCCCTTCGCGTTGACCTCTTCCGCCCACTTGGCGAACGGCCGGCCGAACGAGTTGTTGTTCGGCACGAAGTTCACGGCGCTGAGCGTCGTCTCTTGCGCGAGCGCGGGGCCGACGGCGCCCATCGCGGCGATTGCCAGAGCCGAAACAGCGACGGTCGCAAGCCTCGAAAGCGCGGCGCCGCGGATGCGTTGCATTGTCATGTCAACCTCCTCCAGGTGAGAAACCGAACCGATAGGCACTCAAAAGATATGCTCTTCTATCGTTATGTGCGCAGTGTAACGCGTGGCATGCGTCGCCGCAGCATCATGCCGTAGCGGTGCGGCGGTGCCGCAGAAACCCCGCCAGCACGAGCCCGCCGCCGATGACGACCGCAGTCACCTGCACGGTCGCGTAGGGCGTGAGCATAGCGATGCCGGCTGCGACCCGCACGATGCGCTCGGCGATGCCGAGCCGGTGCGGGCCGACGCCGCTCGTCCCGGTTGCGACCAGCCAGATCGAGAGGGTCAGCCGCACGAGCGCACCGAGGAACGGGAGCCAGTCCACGCCAAGCACCAGCACGAGTGACGGGTTGTAGACGAACACGAACGGAATCATGAACCCGATCGCGGCGATCCGGACTGCCTGAACGCTCGTAGCGAGCGGGTTCGCCCCCGCGATCGGCGCTGCGGCAAAGGCCGCCAGAGCCACGGGCGGAGTGATGTTGGAGAGTACCCCGTAGTAGAGGACGAAGAGGTGGACGATGAGGAGCGGTACGCCAACCTTGGCGATCGCCGGCCCGAGAATCAGGACGATGATCAGATAGGCCGGCAGGGTGGGAAGGCCCATTCCGAGCACCAGGCAGGCAGCCATCGCGACGATCAGGCCCAGGAAGAGCGAATCCTGCGCGAGATCGACGAGCAGCACCGCGAAGCGCAGGCCGACCCCCGTCATGTTGATGATGGCGATCACGATCCCGATCGCGGCCACGGCAACGATGATCTGGCCGCACTGGCGCCCGCCGCGCGCGAGCGCGCGCACGATCGGCATCGGATTGCGGCGCAGGCCCGCATCCAGCGCGAGCCCGACCACGACCGCGGCGATGAGTGCCCAGAAGCCCGCCGCGGCAGCGGAGCGCCCGGCGAGCATCACTGCGAGGACGGCGACGACCGGAACGATGAAGCGCAGCGACTGAAGCCAATCGTCGCGGGTGATCGTCGGGCGATCGGCCTCCGGTACCAGGCCGATGCCGAGCCGCACGGATTCGGTATAGACGGAAACGAACAGGCACAGGTAATAGAAGAGCGCAGGCAATGCCGCCGCCGCCGCCACGGTGAGGTAGGGCACGCCGACGAGCTCGGCCATGACGAACGCGACCGCCGCCATGATCGGCGGCGTGAACTGTCCGGCGCTCGAGGCGGCCGCCTCGACTGCGCCCGCGAAGGCGGCAGTGAAGCCCTGCCGCTTGATGAGCGGAATCGTGAACACGCCCGTGCCGACGACGTTGGCGATCGGGCTGCCCGAAATGGTTCCGAAAAGCGCGCTTGCCAGGACTGCGGCATGGGCCGGACCGCCGCGGATCCTCACGGTCGCGGCGGTCGCCATTTTGATCAGGATCGTGCCTGCCCCGGTGCCCTCGAGCAGCGCGCCGAAGACCACGAAGATGACGACGATCGACGCGATGATGCCGACCGGAAAGCCGAACACGCCGTCGAAGCTGTACCACACGGCGCGCATCGTCTCCTCGAAAGAAAAGCCGGCGTGCGCGAAGAACCACGGCAGTCGTGCACCGAATATCCCGTAGACGAGCATCAGGGCGCACAGGCCGGCGAGGATCGGCCCGAAGGCGCGCCGGGTCAGCTCGATGACCACGATGATCCCGGCAAGCGCGATGTAGAGGTCCGATTCCGGAAGGATGTACAGCCCCTCCCAGAGCAATTCGTAGGTGCGCAGGAACCAGCCGACGCTGAACACGAATGCCACGAAGAGGAGCGCATCGACCAACCACAGGAGGTTGCGAAGCCACGGCCTGCCGTCCCCGTGCCGAATGGCGAGCGGCTCGCTCAGGATCATGACGATGCCACCGAGCCCGACCGCCCCGATCCGCAACATGCCTTCGTCGACGAGCGCGATGCCCGTGACGTAGATGGCGAGCGCCGCCATGACGAGCGACACCGCATGGCTGCCCCCGCGACAGGCTTTCTCGAGCCGGGCGATCACGGTGTCAGGCGTGCGGGCGGTGCGGAAACGGGTGCCGCGTCGTACGATTCGCGCGGGACATGTCGGGACGCCCGATCATTCGGCTCGCACCCGGCGCAAGAAAATCCGATCTTTCGGCGCGCGGCTACTTGGCCTGGTCGTAATTCAGGATCGCCGGGATCGTGACGCCGACTTCGCGGTAATACTTCTCCGCTCCCGGGTGCAGCTGTCCGGCCAGCGACGTCACTGCGTTCTGGAGCGTGATCGCGTCCTTCGTCCACGGCGCCATCGCGTGCGCTTCGTCGATATGCGTCCAGTAGGCCTTGGTCATCTGGTAGACGAGCTCGGTCGGCAGGTCCGCGCGCGTCGAAACACTCACGAACGTGCCCGTGGAAACGACCGGCTCGGTATTGACCTGGTTCTTGCCGTAGATGCCTACCGGAATATCCTTGACCAGTCGCCCGGGTTGCTTGAAGTATTCCTTGGCCGATGGGTGATCGAACTTGCTCTTGTCCAGGCTGAGCAACCGGATTTTGTTCTGCAGTGCAATCTGCTGCACGTTCGAGCTCGGCGCGTTGTCGACCGGGATCCACACGTCGAACTTGTGATCCTGGAAAGCGGCCTGAGCGGCGGCCCAGCCCATCTTGACCTGCTTGTAATCGCGCCCGGGTTTGTAACCGGTCATTGCCTCGATCAGGAGCTCGGTGTTGCGCGTCGCGACGCCTCCCGGCGGCCCGAGAAAGACCTGCTTGTCCTTGATGTCCTTGAGCTCCTTGATGCCCGAGTCGGCGTAAGTCACGAAGTGATACAGCCCGAGCGGATAGGAGAAGATCACTGCGAGATTACGCGTACGCGCCGGACCGTCGGTGAGCTTGTTGTAGGGGCCGATCTGCTTGTACATCAGGAAATAGCTCGACGGCGCGCCCATGAAGAAGTCGATCTTGCCCTCGCTCGCGAGCAGCTGATGCTGCGATGCCGCCCCGGTTGCGGAGATCTGGATCTCGACGCCCGGCACGTACTTGTTGACCGCATTCGCGAATCCCGTGTTCACGATGAACGGCGTCGTCCCGGGCGGGAAACTGCCGAACTTGTAGAATTTCTTGTCCTGCGCGAGCGCGGCGCCGCTCGTCATGACGGTGCCGACGGCGACCAGCGCGCAGGCGATCAGACGCTGCGTGTGTTTCATTTTCCCCTCCTCCGAGTCAACGACACGCGGCTAGCATACGCCAACTCCCCGGCACCGATAATCGGGATTCCGATCGCCGGGCGGGTGCGGTTTCAGGCGGTTTTCGGGACCGCAGGCGTCCGACGGCTTTCGCGGCTGACGCTGCAGTACGTGCCCGCGAAGATCACGGCCGCGCCGAACATCGTCGCGAGCTCGATCCGCTCGTCGTAGAGCACCGCGCCCACGAGCGCGATGAGCGGCAGTCTCAGGAAGTCGAGCGGCACGACGAGCGTCGCGTCCGCCAGCCTGAGGGCGCGGGTCATGCAGTAATGCGCGCTGTAACCCGCGACGCCGACACCGGCGATCCAGGGAAGATCCGCGAGGGTCGGCGTCACCCAGTCGGGCAGCGCCGGAATCAATCCGAGCGGCAGCTGGATGACCGACATGTAGAAGAGCACCACGAGCGGCGAGTCGGTCGAGGTAAGCCGCTTGGTCGAGATCATGGTCGTCGCAAAGGCGAGCGACCCCCCAAGCATTACCAACGCCGCCGGATGGATGAAGGCGAAGCCCGGCCGCAGGATGATCAGGATGCCGGCGAGTCCCAGCACCAGCATGATGACCCGCCCGCCGTTGAGCCGTTCGCCGAGCAGCAGCACTGCAAGCACC
>JAABRB010000193.1 GCA_011391185.1 Betaproteobacteria bacterium | reverse complement strand
GCGACGGCGACCGGACGACGATCACGATGCGTAACGATTACAAGGGCGACCTTACGGAGTTCGCGATGGTCGTGCCGGTTCCCGAGGTGCTGGCCGAGGAGAGCATCAAGGTGGTCGACAACGTGCTGTTCGAGCGCATCGATGCCTACAGCGCGCCGCGGCTCGCGGAGTACTACGACGCGAATCCCTGCCACGCGCGGCAGGAGCGCAAGAACGGTCTCTCCGACCGGTTTCCCCAGTCTCTTGCCATGGATGCCGTGCGCGCGAAATCCGCGGCGGAACGCGGTGTCACGATTGAGGCCCAGTACACGATCGGCGAGTACGACGTCGTGATCCTCTCCGCGAAGGAATCGAACGGTCTCGAGACCTGGCTGCGCGAGAACGGCTACCGGATTCCCGCTGGTGCGGCGCAGGCCCTCGCGCCCTACATCCGGCAGGACCTCAAGTTCTTCGTCGCAAAGGTGAATCTCGCCGAGCAGGCCAAGACCGGCTCGACATATCTGCGGCCGATGCAGTTCAGCGTCCGGACCGGGAAATTCATGCTGCCGATCCGGCTCGGCATGCTGAATGCGCGCGGCCCGCAGGACCTGGTGCTGTGGGTGCTGACCCGCACGGGGCGCGTCGAGGCGACGAACTACCGCACGGTCCGACTGCCGGCGAACATGGACATTCCGACCTACGTGAAAGGCGATTTCCGGACGTTCTACAAGGCGCTCTTTGCCGAGCAGGCGAAGCGCGAGGACTACCGCGTGATCTTCACCGAGTACGCCTGGAACATGAGCTGGTGCGATCCCTGCGCCGCGAATCCGCTGACGCCGGCGGAGCTGCGCGGTCTCGGCGTGGACTGGGCGTCGGCCGGCGGGCGCGGCGCACCGCAGGCGCAACCCGTGATGCTCACCCGCCTGCACGTGCGCTACACCGCCGCGACGTTCCCCGAGGACCTCGTCTTCCAGGAAACGAAGGACCGCGCGAACTATCAGGCGCGCTACGTGCTCCGGCATCCGGCCAAGGTTGCGCCCGACGCCTGCCCGGCGGCCGGCCCGTACCTCGACAGCGTGGCCGAGCGTCAGGAGCGGGAGGCGAAAGTCCTCGCGACGCTCACCGGCTGGGACGTCGATGCGATTCGTAAGCGCGTGGGCTTTGCGCCCCGGCACCGGCCGCGGTGGGAGGAATGGTGGGTCGGGGTGGCGCCGTGATCGCGGGAGCGCTTGCCATGGTGCGCGCGCGCACCGCGCGCCTGCCGCGCGACGCCCGCGTCTATCAGATCCTGTTCCTGGGCGGACTGCTCGGAGCAGGGGCGCTCGCGCGCGACTTCACGCTGCGCCCCGAGCAGATGGCACTCACCTTCGCCGCGGGCCTTGCGACGCAGTTCGTCTGCGTGCGCGCCCTGGGCCTGCAGCGTGTCGGGGTTCTGAGCGCGCTCATCACGTGTCTCGGCCTCTCGATCCTGCTGCGCGCCGACAGCCTGTGGGCCCATCCGCTCGCGGCGGCGCTCGCGATCGCGAGCAAGTTCGCGATCCGGACGGGGGGCAAGCATCTCTACAATCCCGCGAACCTGGGCGTGATTGCCGGCGTCACGCTGATTCCGGGCGCGTGGATCTCGCCGGGGCAGTGGGGCAGCGACGTCGCCTCCGCGGCCTGGGTCGTGGCGCTCGGCGCGCTGGTGTCGAGCCGCGCCCAACGGCTCGACACCAGCTGGGTGTTTCTCGCCTGCTACCTCGGGCTCGCGGCCGTCCGGGTCGCCGGGCTCGGATACGAGTGGACCGTGTTCGTGCACCAGCTGGAGAGCGGCGCGTTGCTGCTCTTCGCTTTCTTCATGATCTCGGATCCGATGACCACGCCCAACCATCGTGGTGCGCGCGTCGCCCACGCGGCCCTGGTTGCGGCGGCGGCGTTCGCGTGGCAATTCGCCCTGTTCATGCCGAACGGGCTCGTCTGGGCGCTCTTCCTCGCGACGCCCCTGGTGGCCGTGCTGGACCGGATTTTCCGTGCAGAACGATTCAATTGGCGCGACAATTCCGCCTTGCCGGCCCCTGGGGCGCCGGCGCCAAGAACGACAACGACCCTGGGTTGAAGAGTTGAAGGGTTGAAGGGTTGAAGGGTTGAAGGGTTGAAGGGTTGAAGGATTAACGGCTTGGAGCACCCGGACCAGCGTACGCGCGTCCAGCCATGGCCCGTCAGGGTCTATTACCATCACACCGACGCCGGTGGCGTGGTCTACCACGGCACCTATCTCGACTTCTTCGAGGCTGCGCGGATCGAGCTGCTACTTGCGCTCGGGTTCGATCTTGCCGAGATGGCCGAGACGCGCCACGCGATGTTCATCGTTTACAGGATAAACGTGGATTACCATAGACCCGCACGATTGAACGACCTGCTCGCCGTCACCGCGGAGATCAGTCGCGTCGGGCGCGCGCGCGTCGTCTTCGACCAACGCGTGCTGCGGGGCACGGACGTCCCGGACGTCCCGGATGTCCTTGTGTCGGCGAAAGTCGAGGCGGCCTGCGTGCATCCGCGTACCCTCAGACCCGTACCCCTTCCCGACGACCTTCGGGAACGCCTGGAAGCGCTCGCATGAATGTCACCCACGATCTCTCCATCCTCTCGCTGATCCTCAATGCGAGCATCGTCGTGCAGGCCATCATGGTGCTGCTGCTCGCCGTGTCGCTGATGTCCTGGTACTACATTTTCCGCAAGCTCTTCGCCATCCGCCAGGTGCGGCGCGAGACCGAGGAGTTCGAGCGAACGTTCTGGAGCCGCCCCGACCTGAATGCGCTCTATCAGAGTGCGGTGAACTCGCGGCACCGGACCGGCAGCCTCGAGCGAATCTTCGAGGCCGGGTTTCGTGACTACGTGAAGCTCAAGGGCCAGGCTCGCATACCCGACTCGGCCGAGCTCGTGGATGGCGCGCGGCGGGCGATGCGCGCAACCTACCAGCGGGAGATGGACTATCTCGAGGCGCACCTTGCATTTCTCGCCTCGGTCGGTTCGGTGAGCCCATACGTCGGGCTGCTCGGCACGGTGTGGGGGATCATGCAGTCGTTTCGCGGTCTGGCGAACGTGGCGCAGGCGACGCTTGCTGCGGTGGCGCCCGGGATTGCCGAGGCGCTCGTGGCCACCGCGATCGGGCTCTTCGCCGCGATCCCGGCAGTGGTCGCCTACAACCGGTACTCGCACGACATCGACCGGTTGTCGATCCGCTTCGAGAGCTTCATGGAGGAGTTCTCGAACATCCTCCAGCGGCAGGCGGGGCGATGAGGCAGCGCAAGCTCATGAACCAGATCAACATCGTCCCGTACGTGGACGTCATGCTCGTGCTGCTCGTGATCTTCATGGTCACTGCGCCGCTCGTGAATCCCGGCCTGATCGAGCTGCCGTCGGTGGGCAAGTCCTCGCAGCCGCACCAGGTCGTGCCACCGCTCGAAGTCGTCGTCAAGCGCGACATGTCGCTGGTGCTGCGCGAGCGCGAGCCGGGCGCCAGGGCGGAGCGCGAAGTCACGTTGCCCGAGCTCATCGAGATCGTGAAGGCGCGGCAGGGCGCCCAGCCCGACCAGCCCGTCGTGATCGCGGCCGACCGGGAAGTGCGATACGAGGCGGTCCTCAAGGTGATGGACGAGTTGCAGAAGCTGAACGTCAAGCGCGTCGGCCTGATGGTCAAGCCCGCCGAGCAGTAGGGGCGCGCGTTGCAGACGAAGACCCGTACCGCGCCGCGGAGCACCATGTCATGGGTGCTCTCTATCGGGATGCACCTCGCCCTGGTCGCAGTCCTCTTCTTCGCGATCAGCTGGAAGACGAAGCCGCCGGCTCCCGTGGTGGCGGAGCTCTGGACGCCGCCACCTCCCACGAAATCCCAACCGACGCCCAGGTCCGAGCCCAAGCCTGCGCCGCCGCCCAAAGAGGCGGCGCCGCCCGAGCCGAAAGTTGAAGTGAAGCCTCCCGAGAAGGTCGATATCGCGCTCGAGCAGGAGAAAGAGCGCAAGCGGCTTGAGGAGGAGCGCAAGCGCCTCGAGGCGCTCGAGCAGAAACGGCGCGAAGAGGCGCGCAAGCGCGAGGAGGCCGAGAAGCGGCGCAAGGAGGACGAGGTGCGTCAGAAGGCGGAGGCGGAGCAGACACGCAAGGAGGAAGAGGCGCGCGCAAAGGTCGAGCGCGAGAAGAAGGAACGCGAAGCCCGCGCCGCGGCGGACAAGCAGCTCGCGACCGATCTCGAGCGTGACCGCGATCGATTGATGCGGGAACAGCTCGAGCGGGAGCTCGGCAAATCCCCCGCGCAGACCGCGCGGCGCGAGGGCGTTTCCGTGTCGGTGCCGGGTGATCCGAGCGCAACCGCAGGGTATGTCGACAAGATCCGTGCAAAGATCCGCGGCAACGTCATCCTGCCGACCACGCTCGCGGGGAATCCCGAGGCCGAGTTTCTGGTGCAACAGCTTCCGACCGGGGAGATCCTGAGCGCGAAGCTCACGCGCTCGAGCGGCGACAGGGCGCTCGACGGCGCGTGGGAACGCGCCATCCTGAAGAGCTCGCCCTTGCCTGTTCCCGAGCAGCGCGACGTATTTCAGTCGACCTTGCGGCTGAAATTCCGCCCGAGCGACACGCGATGAGGCACCGGGTGAGCTGTCGGCAAACCACGACAGTCGGACCGCAGCGGGATCTCACGTATAATTTCGCCTCGTTTCGCGCGATCCTCGATCGCGCCACCTGCAAATCGGCGAATGCAAATCCGTGAATGCAAATCGGTGAATGAATTGCTCCGCGTCGCGCTCATCCCAGTTCTCTTCCTCGCTTTTCTGGTGGCAGGCCCCGCTCGCGCCCAGCTCACCATCGAGATCACCGGTGCGGGCGGCAACCAGATTCCGATTGCGATCGTGCCGTTCGCCGGCGAGCGGGCGCTCTCGCCCGCGATATCCGACGTGATCGAAGCCGACCTCGCACGCAGCGGCCGTTTTCGCACGCTCTACGCCGGTCCCCAGAATCTGAGCGACACGTCCAACGTGGACTACGCGCCGTGGCGTGAAAAAAGTGCCGATGCGATCGTGGTCGGCGGGGTGTATCCGATCGGCGGCGGCCGGTACGAGGCGCGCTTCCGGCTCTTCGACGTGCCCAAGCAGGCCCAGCTCGGCGCGCTCGCGTTCACGCTGAATGCGCAGCAGGCGCGTGCCACGGCGCACCGGATCGCCGATTTCGTCTACGAGCGCCTCACCGGCGAGCGGGGCGTGTTTTCAACGCGCATCGCCTACGTGGTGAAGACCGGCGCCCGTTACCAGTTGCAGGTCGCCGATGCCGACGGTGCCAATGATCAGACGGCGCTTGCGTCCGACGAGCCCATCCTGTCGCCGGCCTGGTCGGCCGACGGGAATCGACTCGCGTACGTGTCGTTCGAGAACAAGAAGCCGGTCGTGTACGTCCATTCGCTGGCGACGGGGCAGCGCCGGGCCGTCGCGAATTTCCGCGGCTCGAACTCGGCGCCTGCGTGGTCGCCCGACGGGAGCACTCTTGCGGTGGTGCTCTCGCGCGAGGGCGGCTCGCAGTTGTTCCTGATGGGCGCCGACGGCTCGAACGTGCGGCGCCTGAATTCCTCGCAAGCAATCGATACCGAGCCCTACTTTTCGCGCGACGGACAAATCATCTACTTCACCTCGGATCGCGGCGGAAGTCCCCAGATCTACAGCATCCCGGTGGCAGGCGGCAGCCCGCAGCGGGTCACGTTCCAGGGGAGTTACAACGTCACGCCGCGCGTCAGCCCGGACGGAAAGTCGCTGGTGTTCGTGCGCCGCGACAGCGGGCGGTTCCAGGTCGCGATCATGGATCTCGCCACGAAGCAGATCCAGGTGCTCACCGATACGGGCCGCGATGAATCACCAAGTTTTGCGCCCAATGGGCGCATGATCCTGTACGCAACGAACACGGGAGGGCGCGGTGTACTCGCCGCGGTGTCGAGCGACGGTCGGGTCAAGCAGCGCCTGTCGGTGCAAGCGGGCGATGTCCGCGAGCCTGCGTGGGGACCGTTCCTGAACTAACCAACCAACGAATCAAGGAGGAATCCCGATGAAGCGAACGATTCTTGCCATCGCGGTGGCCGCCATGCTTGCAGCTTGCTCGAGTACGCCCGAAAAGGAGACCGGCGCGGCGGTCGAGGACCGCACGCCCGGAGCCGGTTCCGGCAGTGGCGGCGGCACCTCGACGCAGCCGATCACGACGACCACCATTCCCGGCGATCCGCTCAAGGATCCGGCGAGTCCGCTCGCCAAGCGCAGCGTTTTCTTCGAGTTCGACCGCGACGACATCAAGGAAGAGTACCGCCCGATGCTCGAAGCGCATGCCCGCTATCTCGCGCAGAACCGGGGCAAGAAAATGCTGATCCAGGGCAATGCCGATGATCGCGGCAGCCGCGAGTACAACATCGGGCTCGGACAGCGCCGCGCGGATGCGGTGAAGCGCACCATGGTGCTGATGGGCGCCGGGGAACCGCAGATCGAGTCGGTGAGCCTCGGCGAGGAGAAGCCCCGCTGCGTCGAGCAGACCGAAGCATGCTGGGCGCAGAATCGACGCGCGGATCTGCTCCACACGGGTGAATTCTGATGCGCGCCCGGGCTCTGGTATTGGCGGTTGCGCTCGGCACCGCGTTCCCCGCGCTTGCGCTGTTCGAGGACGACGAGGCGCGCGGTCAGATCAAGAAGCTGGAAGCGCGCGTCGCGCGCATGGAGACGGATTCGGGCGAGCGCGATCGAAAGGCGCTCTTCGAGGTCGTGAATCAGATCGAAGGGCTGCGGCGCGACATGGCCGCGCTGCGCGGCCAGATCGAAGTGCTGACGAACCGCGTCGAAAGTCTCGACAAGCGGCAGAAGGATCTGTACGTCGACCTCGACACGCGGCTGCGCAAGATCGAATTGCTGAGCGCCGACAAGGAGAAGGACGCG
>JAABRB010000192.1 GCA_011391185.1 Betaproteobacteria bacterium | reverse complement strand
TCCGCGCGACCACGTAGAACACCGCGAAGGTGACCGGAAGGAAGAGAAAGATGAAGGCGTGGGAATTGAACAGCATGCCGTCTCAGCCGCCCTTCGGGGCACGCATGACCCCGGCTTCCCGCAGTAGTCGTTCCAGGTCCGGCAGAAACCACGCATGGCGGGCGACGTAGTCCTGCCGTTCCCGCATGACCCGTTCGAACGGCTGCGCGACCGCGCCGGGGACAACGCGATAGCCGAATCGAAGCGCGGGCGCTTGGTCCGCGCCGAAGACTTGCGCCAGCAAGACGTCACCCAGTTCCGTATTGAAATGGCGCGGATCCTGCCAATAGCGCATCACGCCCGACGTCACCGGCTCGCCGGTCAAATCGTTGTAGCCGGGGAAATCCCACAGCTCGATGCGAACGCGGGCGCCGCTTGCCGCTTGATCGATCACCTGCGCCAGCTTGCGCACCATTCCCCATCGGTCGCGGTAGGTTCCGCAGAGGAACCCGAGCTCTTCGACATATGCGTGAACCGGATAGACGATCAGGATGACGTCCACCTTCTGCTGCGCGGCTTTCTCCAGGATATAGGTCAGCCCGGAAAAATCGACGCCCTCCGCTGGCGGGGGCAGCGGCGACGCCAGCGTTTCCGTGTGTCGGGCCGCGAGATCGTCGATCGGGCAGACCTGCTCGTGGGAACGCATGAACTCGCGAAAGCGCGCGTCGACCCCCGGCGCGGCCTTGGCGTACCGGTACCGCCCCTCCCGGGTGTGGCTCCCCACCCCTTTTCGCTGTTCAAGGACGGTTTGAATCGACGCCTGCAATGCGTCGGTGCTCAGGAGAAAGCTCACGAGATCGGGCGACATCATGTCCGCGAGCTGCTTGCTGCAGTCGACGCGCGGCATGGCGCCAAGGGGAATGCCCACCAGGATCCGCTTCGGCCGCGCTTGGGCCAGCGCGTGCTCGATGTAGCACTGGACCATCGGCCATGCGCCGCCGGCCATTCCGAAGTTGTAGCCCGAAAGCCTGCCACCATCGGTGAAATGCGGGTTCAGCGGATCGAACCCGATCTCGGCGAAAGAGCTGCCGAGAATGATCGCCTGCGGACGTTCGCGTGCGACGTGCGCCGGTTTCACGTGGCGCTCGAACCGGACGAACTTGGTCTTCACGGCGTTGAACCCGGCGAGCTCGATATCGCGGAAATACCAGAACGGATCGACGATGCGGTTGAAAGCGGCGACGGCCGCCAGCCCACACAGCGTGCCGAGCAACAGGATCAGAAAGTACCGGCGAGGGGACATGGACCCGAATCAGAACTGGAAGTAGATGAACTCGCTGACACCCGATATACGCAGAATGGCGAGGGTTCCAATGACGACCGTCACCGCCACCCAACCCGCGTTCATGCGCCACAGCCACCAGTGTGTGCCGGGATACTCCACGCCGTGCGTGCCCACCGCAAGCGCCGGACGCGCCCGCCGCATGATCTGCTGCGTGTTCGGTGCGAGCCACACCACCGCCAGCAGGATCAGCGTCCAGTTGATCTGCCCGCCGCCGGAAAAGGTCGCCGTATTGCGGAACACGACGCCGTGTGCGGTCAACCAGGTGGCCGCCGCACCCAGCTTCTGCTCCCATCCGAACGGCAGCACCACGCCGTTGGCGCCGGACATGGCGCGCAGGATTTCCAGCGCGGAGTGCAGGTTCTCGGCGCGGAAGAAGACCCAGGCAACGACCGCAGCAAGGAACGTGATCAATCCTGCCGCGACCCGCCCGGCCAGGCTGGAGCGCATCAGATCGTGGCCGAGGCGTCGGCGCAGTGCGCGCCAGGCGTGGTTGATCACCAGATACATCCCGTGCAGTCCGCCCCAGATCACGAACGTCCAGGCCGCTCCGTGCCACAGCCCTCCCAGGAGCATCGTCACGATCAGATTCACGTAACGCCGCAGCTTGCCGGACCGGTTGCCCCCGAGCGAAAAGTACAGGTAGTCGCGCAGGAACCGCGACAGCGTCATGTGCCAGCGGCGCCAGAACTCGATGATGTTCACGGCCTTGTATGGCGAGTGAAAGTTCAACGGCAGCCGCACCCCGATCATCTTGGACAGGCCGATCGCCATGTCCGAGTACCCCGAGAAATCGAAATACAGTTGTAGCGTGTACGCGAGCGCGCCGAACCAGGCATCCACGAAGGTCAGCGTGACACCGTCGGCCGAGGCTGAAAACACCGGGCCGACATAAGTGGACATCTTGTCGGCGAGGAAGGTCTTCTTGAACAACCCCATCAGGAAGATCGTCAGGCCGGCTGACATGTTGCGGTAGTCGAAGAGGTAGGTTTTCCGGCGGCCGAACTGCGGCATCATTTCGGCGTGATGCAGGATGGGCCCGGCGATGAGATGCGGGAAGTAGGTGACGAACAGGCAGTAGTGGACGAACCGGTACTCCTGCACTTTGCCTTGCCAGGTGTCCACCAGGAACGCGATCTGGGTGAACGTGAAAAACGAGATGCCCAGGGGAAGAATGATGTCGGCGTGCGGGAACGACGTGCCCAGCAGCCCCCCGACATTCGCGAGAAAGAAGTTGGCGTACTTGTAATAGCCGAGCAGCGCGAGATCGCCGGTCACCGCGATGCCGAGCATCCGCCTCGCCTGCGGGAGATTCCCCGCCGCGCGGGCCTTCCCGATCCGCATCCCCAGGACGTAATTGAAGACGATGGAGCCGAGCAGCAGGCCGACGTAGACCGGGTTCCACCAGCCGTAGAAGAAGAGCGAGGCCGCGGTCAGCCATCCGGCCGCCAGCGCGTGGCTCCTCCGCGCGACCACGTAGAACACCGCGAAGGTGACCGGAAGGAAGAGAAAGATGAAGGCGTGGGAATTGAACAGCATGGATGCGTTGCCCCGGCCACCCGCCGGGGCGCGGCGAATTCTGTCACGCGCAGGGAGGGCCCTGCAAACGAAGCCGATCTTTTCCCCTCCTTTTCAAGGAGGGGTGGCTGCGAAGCAGCCGGGGTGGTTCGAGCTTCGATTCAACGCCGCGCACCACCCCGCCGCCTCTGGCGGCACCCCTCCTCGGAGAGGAGGGGAAAGTGCGGGCGTCAACCCTAGCCGGTCGCTTCGAGTGCGGACCAGTCTCCAACCTTGAGGCCCGCCAGCTCGCCCGAGACGTCACGCTGCGCCTTCACGGCGTCCGTCACGCTTGACGTGAGCGCGGGGTGGCCGATGAGAATCGCGCCGGCAAGACGGCTGCTGCGATCGACGACGAGCTTGCGGTACTTGTAGTCGGCGGCGTCCTCCTGGACGATGACCTGGTCACCCTCGTCGGCCGGATTGAAGCGGCCCACCGACGCGACGTCCGCGCCGACGACCTTGAGGATGGTGAACGCCATCGGCTCGCGATAGGTGCGGTTCCCGCCGGTGGCGTTCACCGCCGCCACCTCGCCCTGCTCGGCGGCGATCGGCCAGAGCCCCGGGATGCGGCCTTCGAATTCCGCGACGTCCCCTACCGCGTAGACGTTGGGTGCGCTGGTTCGCAAATGATCATCGACGACGACGCCCCGCCGCGTCGCGATTCCGCACGCCTGCGCGAGCGCGACGTTGGGCGCGATGCCCGCCGCGACGAGGAAGAGGTCTGCCGGGAGCTCGATTCCCGAGCGGAGCCGTACGTAGAGGTGGCCGTCGTCGCTGCGCGCCACGCGCCGGATCTCGGTGGAAACCTGGAACGAGATGCCCAGGCCTTCGAGATAGCGCCGCAGCATCTGCCCGGCAGCCTCGTCGAGCTGGCGATGCAACAGCCATGGATTGCGATCGAGCACGGTGACCTGGATGCCGAGCTTGGTAAGCGCGTACGCGGACTCCAGCCCGAGCAGTCCCGCGCCGGCGATGACCGCCAGGCGCGCCTGGGTGGCTTGCGCGTAGCGCCGGATCTCCATCGCGTCGTTCGCCGACCGCGCCACGAAGCAGCCGGCCCCGCCGTGGCCTTCGATCTCGGGTACCAGGCTGGAGCTTCCCATCGCCAGGATGAGCCGGTCGTAATGCAGCCGATCGCCGGTCGCGAGCGTCACGCTCTGCGCGGCCGTGTCGATCGTGCTCGCGGTGGTGTTCAGCCAGCACGTGACCTCGCGCTCCTCGTACCACTTGTCGGGCAGCAGATAGAGCCCCTGCATCGCCGAGCGTCCGTAAATCAACCGGGTGATTGCCATCCGGTTATAGAGCGGGTGGTTCTCCTCGGCAATGACGTGGATGGCGCACACCGGGTGGCGGCGGCGCGCGTAGTCCGCCGCGGTGATTCCGGCGATGCCGTTGCCGATGATCACGATGTCCTGGATGCTGGCGTCGTATTGCGAGGAAGTGGGGTACTCGGGCAACTTGCGCCGCTCGGGCTTCAGCGCGATCGTCACGCGGCCCTGCTGGACCTTCGCGCAGCAGGCCATGCGGGTGTTGTGCGCATATCCGAGCCGTTCGAGCGTGCTCTTCTCGTCTGCGCTCGCCGGCGAGAGGTTCTCCATGCCCTCGCGCACCGCAACCGGGTCGGCGCCGCACACGCCCATCCGGCAACCGGCTTCGATTTCGCCTCCGCCGCCTTCGATCACTTCGAGCAGCGACTGACCGGCGCTTGCCGCAATCCGCTTGTCGTCGGGCTGAATCACCACCTCGGCCTGCTGGCGTGTGCTCGCGCGCCGCATCGCCTGGGCCGCGTTCTCGCCCACGCGCGCGCCCTGCTGCGCAGTCTTCTGGATCACGTGTTCGAGAAAGAGCCGTTCGATGCGGAAACATCGCGCGATCCACACGAGCGCGATGCCGATGACCACCGTGCGCAAGGCCCAGGGCGCGGAGGCCGGGACGCTTACGGCCGAAACATGCTCGATTCCGGCCGCGATGGCGGGCGCGACGAACCAGTAGTAGAGCGCGATCGCCGTGGCCCCGAACACGACGGTCAACCGGTTGCGGTGCACTTTGAGGAACACGTCCAGCAGCTGGAAGGCGGCGAGGCTCAATGCGCACGCGAGGCCGAAGTGCGCATAGATCGCGGGCAGCGCGCCGCCGGTGGGCGCCGTGTAGAACGCGTAGACGAACCCGGGCAGCGCGCCGGCGAACAGCCGCCGATATCCGACGTAGTGGCGATCGTCGTCGTACTGGTCTGCCAGGTAGGCGATGGATGGATTGAAATCGTAGCAATTCTTGGTGCACCCGACGCAGGGCTTGCAGTGCGCGTTGGGAAGCATGGCGAAGGGCGCCTGGCCGTAGAGACGCTGGACCGGGAGCAGCGGGCAGATGCTGCTGCACCAGCCGCTCTTGCCCTTGAAGACGAGGCCACCGAGAAACGCGCCGCCCAGGCCGAAGAGAACAAGTGCCGCCGACGCGATGCCGTTTGCGTCGAACAGCCATTTCCGCGCGGAGACGAGCACGAAGAAGAGCGCTATGCCCACGACGAAACTGTATTCGCGAATGCGAGTCGTGTGCGCGAGCCCGCGCGTGAACCCGGCCATGCGCGGCAGCTGGTTGAGCGCGGCCATCGGGCAGAGATTGCGCCACAGCCCGGGCATGACGAGCATCACGAGCGGCAGGCTCGGCACGAGCACCTGCCAGAGCAGCACGAGCCCGTTCTCCGGGTTCACGATGAGCAGCGCGGCGACCGCGAACGCGATGGCAACCGAGAGTGCGCGCAACGCATGCCACACCCATCCCGGGACTCTGGTCGGGACTTGGGTGTAGTTCGGGAACTGAGGCTGGGCGGTGCGTGCGGTTTGCGCCATCGCCGCCTACCGCACGATACGCAGGAGCCGCTGGGTCATCTCGCGCAGGCGCAGCGAGAGAATCCTCGCCAGGTCCGCGACCACGTCGCGCGCCAGCGCGGGATCGCGGGCGCTCATCACCTCGAGCGATTTGGCATCGATGCGAAAGAGCTCACCGTCGCTCAACGCGCGCACCGTCGCGGAGCGCGGCAGCCCGTCGAAGAACGACTGCTCGCCGATGATCGAATGCTGATCGATCGCCGAAAGCAGGAACTCCTTGCCTTCGTCCGTGCGCGCCACGGCCTCGAGCTGGCCCCTTGCGACGATGTAGAAATCGCGGCTTTCCTCGCCGGCTTCGAGCAGCGTCTCACCCTCTGCGAAGCGCCGATGCTGTGCATAGCCGAGCAGCTTCGCCCAGCCCGCCTCGGAGAGCTGCGCGAGAAAAACCGGCGAAGCCGACTCCGGCTCGCGATCCGGATTCTCGTAATTGAAGAAGGAAGTGAAGTCCATGCCGCTTCGCTCCTTTCGCCGCGAGTGATCATCGCGCCGTGGCGCTGACTGCCGTAGGTTACCCGCATTACCGCGCGGCAAAAAGGGGCGTCGCGCCGAGGTCGTTGCGCGGCGCAGCAGCCGGACGATATGGCACAATCGACGCGCGTAGCCCACCGAGCAGCACATCTTGGTTCGTTCCCGCAAGAAGCTCTCCCCGAAGAAATCACCGTTCGAACCGGCGCGTGACACGCCCGCGCGCGTTCGCGTCCGCTCGAAGTACTCGTGGCTGGCGTTCACGATTGGCGCCGTGCTCATTGCGGGCGCGCTGGTCACAATGCTGTGGAATCCGGCAGACCCGCCGGTAACCGCTGCACACGGGACACCGGAGTTCATCGGGAGCAACGCGTGCAAGGATTGCCACGCGGAGGCGTACCGGGCGTGGCGGGGCTCGCAGCACGAGCTCGCCATGCAGCACGCGACCGAGGCATCGGTGCGCGGCGACTTCAACGACGCGAAGGTTCAGTACGCCGGTGTCGACTCGACATTTTTCCGGCGCGACGGCAAGTACTTCGTGCGCACCGATGGCCCGGACGGCACGCTCGCCGACTTCGCGATCAAGTACACCTACGGTGTACACCCGCTCCAGCAGTACCTGATCGAATTTCCGGACGGACGCATCCAGGCGCTCTCGATCGCATGGGACACCCGACCGAAGGCGGCCGGTGGGCAGCGC
>JAABRB010000191.1 GCA_011391185.1 Betaproteobacteria bacterium | reverse complement strand
TGCTGAGCGTGCCGATCGGCATCGCGCTGAGCGCCGCGGCTGCGGCATACATCTACGTCGATCCGCTGCTCACCAACGAAGTGATCTTCCGCGCGTTCTTCAATTTCATCGGCAAGTATTCGCTGATGGCGATCCCGCTGTTCATCTTCGCGGGATTCCTGATGGAGAAAACCGGTCTCGTCGGCCAGTTGTTCAGGTTCTCCGACTCGCTGGTGGGCTGGCTGCCCGGGGGCTTCGGCGTGGCCACCGTGCTGGCGTGCGTGATGTTCGGCGCGATCTCCGGCTCGAGCGTGGCGATGGCGGCCGCCATGAGCGTCATTGCGATCCCCGAGATGAGAAAGCGCGGCTACCCGGACTGGTTCTCGGGCGGCCTGGTGGCGACGGCCGGCGGCATCGCCATGCTGATCCCGCCGAGCATCATCCTGATCCTGTACGGCATCGTGACCGAGACCTCGATCGTGCGCCTGTTCTTCGCCGGTGTGGTCCCGGGGCTGCTCCTAGCCCTCGGCAACGCGCTCAGCGTCGTGGTTCTGGCGGGGTGGCTCAATTTACCGCGTGGCACCTTCGATCGCCGGCGCTTGTGGGTCGAATTCATAAGGGCGGCGCCGGCGCTCGGCATGCCGGTCGTCATTCTGGGCGGGCTTTACGGCGGGCTGTTCACCCCGACGGAGGCGGCAGCCGCGGCCTGCGGTTACGCGCTCGTCTACGGATTGTTTTCGCGTGGACGGCAATTCCTGAGTGAAGTGTTGCCGACGGCCTGTCGCTCGCTGAATCTGACCGCCGTGATCCTGTTCCTGGTCGGCAGCGTCGGCGTGTTCCAGTTCCTGCTCGCGAATCTCTACTGGCCGCAGAAGGTGACCGAGATCGTCATCGGCTGGGAGCTAACGCCGCTCGGCTTCATCTTCGCCTACATGGGCGTGCTGATCATCCTCGGCATGCTGGTCGACGGCGTGGCGATGGTCCTGCTGACCGTGCCGGTCGTATTTCCGATCGCGCTGGCGCTCAAGATCGATCCGGTGCATCTCGCCATCATCATCACGCTCAACGTCGAGATGGGCGTGGTCACGCCGCCCGTCGGCCTGAACCTCTTCGCAGTGAGCGGCACCTCGAAGATTCCCCTGATGCAGGTGATGAAGGGCACCATTCCGTTCTTCCTCGGCGATCTCGGCGTGCTCCTGCTGGTGATCTTCTTCCCCGCGCTCGCTACCTGGCTGCCGAACCTGCTGGTGACCGACATCTTCAAATGAAATCGCGCCGAGTGCGCGGCCCGATTTCATTAAGTTAAATATCAATCAGGGGCGATTCCGATCCGTGGGCGTCGCGAATCACGTGTCGCCGGATGGATTCGCCCCTAGCCACACCCGCTCGATCTGCGGCAGCGCCTGCTCGATCCGCCGCCCGATCTCTTCGTCGGTCAGCGAGCTCAAGGGATGGTTGATCACGACCGCGTCGAGCCCCGTCATGCCGAGCGCGTCGCGCTGGGTTTCCGCCTCGAGCACGAATTCGGTCGTGACGATCACGGCCGTGGGACGGCCCCGCGACTCCAGCATCACCGAGTCGTGCATACAGCACGACGTGCAGGAGCCTCAATCGCCGATGGCAGTGAGCACGACGTCGTTTTCGGCGACGATTTTCCCGAGCAGTTCGGGCGCGGCGGCAAGCGAGAAGCTTTCCTTGCGGTAGTAATTCACCGCGCCGAAGGCGTGCTTGCGGGCAAGCTGGTCGCGCACCCCCCGCAGCAGCTTGTTGGCGTTCCACTTGGTGTTGTCGAGCAGGCCCAATCGCAGGCCTGCGAGCTGCTTCACGCGGGGCGCCGTCGTGAGCGGCGACGTTTCCACCACGCCGCGCGGGTCGTAGACCGGTAACGTCTTTGTCATCGTGTCCTCCAAGCGAAAATACAATATGAGCCACGGAAACACACGGAAACACACGGAATCAAGCACAAGGCGTGACCGTGGAAACGAAAAAATGGCACACGCTACGAGAAACCTGGAATGATTTTGTACTTTGATTCGTTATGTTTTGCTCTGTCACTTCCGTGTGCTTCCGTGTGATTCCGTGGCCAAATTGGTTTTATCTACGGTTTTCTATACGGAACAGGTGCCGTCCGCGCACCCCGGCCTACCCGCAGGCTGAGCGCCGCCCACCCCTAGCAGCACTGGCGAGGACATGTGCCCCCAGCCGGGAATGAAGGCGGAGAAACGCCCAGCCTCGCCGCCGGCGACAAAGAGATGGATGTTGTCGGGACTGGGCACGATCGGCGTGCGCGCATCGGGCTCGCGCTTGTACCACACCGGCAGGTTGCGGTTGTAGACCTTGCCGTAGCGGCCGCGCCCATAGAGATCGTCCCAGCGATTGCCGGAATGCGCCCACAGATAGTGACGGATGTCGTAGCGCTTGAAACCCGATTTGGCGATGGTGGCGGCGTGCTCGGGGCCGAGGATCACGGCGCAGTGCCCGCCCGAGACCGCGTTGTTGTTGCAGATCGTGCTCATCGCGGAGCAGACGCTGTCGAGTATGCCTTCCGCGTCGTTAGCGAAATGGTTGGTGATGCTGTGCGGCGGCTCGGCGGCCAGCACGAAGACCGCGGAATCCTGCGCCTGGAAGCCTTTTTCCACGTGGTAAGGCGCAAACGGGCTCGCTTCCTCGTTCTCGGCGATGCAGTAGGTGTATTTCCCGGGATGGCCGAGCGTGCTCTTGTCGAGCAGCCCCGGCCAGCCGCCGCCGACGTTGAGCAGCACGAGGCGCAGCGCGCGGCCGATGGTGGCGTTGGCGCGGTTGCCGGAGCCGAACACGTTGCAACCGGCGTTCATGCCGATGGCGGCACGCACGGGCCCGTTTACTACCAGCAGCGGGCTCGCCATGTGCGTCGTGGCCTGCACGCCGTTCAGGTTGAATCGCGTGTCGCACAGCGCGAGTATTGCCGCCTCGACCACCGGCGCGTATTCGGGCCGGCAGCCGGCCATTACCATGTTGATCGCAAGCACTTCGCGCGTGAGGCTGCCCCAGCGGGGCGGCACGCGGGCGAGCGGGCGCCCGGGCTCTCCGCCGAGCGCGACGACGGCCGCCGCGATTTTCTCCGGGGTCGGGGGCACGAGCGGGAGGCCGTCGGAGTAGCCCCGCTCGTAGTACCACTCGATGAGGTCGGTGCCATCTGGTACTGGCGCCGCGACGGCCGGCGGCGCCCGGAAGGCGGCGATTTCGGTCATGGGCGGGACCCATGTGAAGAAGGGCACATGGCGACATTATCGCACCGCTAGAGAAAGCGGCCGCAAGCCGCCGGAAGGCAAAGGTTTAACGAGGGGCTTCCAAGCCGGCGCGAAATTGAGTAGATTGGGCCTCCAGAGGAGGAGAACCCATGAAATCATTCATTGCCGCTTCCGCCGCCGTTATCCTGCTGACCGCCTGTCAGACCACGCCCCCCGAACCGCTGCAGGCGACGGCGCAGTTGAAGCCGACCAAGGGCAACAAGGTCATTGGCGAGGCGACCTTCGAGCAGGTGGGTGACAAGGTCCACGTCGTGGTGTTCGTGCAAGGGCTCAAGCCGGGAGGGGAGTACGGCCTGCACATTCACGAGGCCGGTGATTGCAGCTCGGGCGATGGCATGAGCGCCAAGGGCCACTTCAATCCCTTCGGCAAGCCACATGGCCATCCCGACAGTCCCGAGCGCCATGCCGGTGATCTTCCGCCCCTGAAAGCGAACAAGGCGGGCCGTGCCAACATCCAGGTTCATATGGACATCATCACCTTGAATCCCGGGCCGGCGAGCATCATCGGCCGCGGCCTCATCGTTCACGCCGGCCCCGACGACTACACGACCCAGCCGACTGGAAACGCCGGCGCGCGCATTGCCTGCGGCGTGATCCAGCCGGGCTGAAATCGCAGCGAGCGACGTCATGACGGCAATCACCCGCGAACTTGCCGGGTTCGTCGCCGGAGTTTCGTACGACGCGCTGCCGATAGAGGTTCGCGAGCGGGCCAAGGCGCTCGTATTCGATCTCGTCGGCATCATGGTACGGGCTCGCAACGAGGCGGAATCCACCTCTGCGATGGTTGCCGCCGTCGGCCATCTGGGACTTGCGGGCGGTAACTGCACGGTGATCGGGGATGCCGCAGGCTACACCCCCACCGGCGCGGCAATGCTGAACGGCACGCTCGCCCATTCGCTCGACTTCGACGACACCCACGCGCCGGGGTCGCTCCATCCCAGCGCGCCGATCGTGCCGGCCGCTTTTGCCGCCGCCGAAATGGCGGGTGCCGACGGGAAAGCGACGATTGCCGCCATCGTCGTCGGCTACGAGGTGCAGATCCGATTGAGCCTCGCGCTCGATCCGAAGGCGCATTACGATCGCGGCTTTCATCCGACCGCGACTTGCGGCGCCTTTGGCGCGGCCGCCGCGGCCGGCCGGCTGCTCGGGCTGACCCCGGAGGGCTACGCCAACGCCTTCGGCATTGTGCTCAGCATGTCGGCGGGCTCGATGCAATTTTTGGTAAACGGCGCCTGGACCAAGCGCTCGCACGTCGGCCACGCGGCGATGTGCGGGCTGATCGCGGCAACGCTGGCACGCGAAGGCTACAAAGGAGCATCCGAGGCGATCGAAGGCAAGTGGGGCTTCCTGCATGCCTATGCGCCCGCCGCCGACGCGGCGAAGGCGGTGGACGGTCTCGGCCGCCGCTGGGAGACGCTGAAGATCGCGGTAAAGCCCTATCCCTCCTGCCGCTATGGCCATGCCCCCATCGACGGCATACTTGCGCTCTCCCGCGAGCACCGCATCAAGCCGGAGGAGGTGGAGGAGGTCACGGTTGGCCTGCCGGAGGCGGGCTGGAAGCTGATCGGCGACCCCGAGCCCGCCAAGCAGTCGCCGAAATCAGTGGTAGACGGACAATTCTCGATGGCGTTTTGCGCCGCCGTGGCGCTGCGCAGCGGCGGCTTCGCGTGGGACGACTACGCGCGCCATCTCGGTGATCCCGCCACGCTGGCGCTGTGCAAACGGGTGACAACCTGGGTGGATCCCAGGGTTCAGGCTGATTTTCAAAAGGAAATGAGCGGCAGCGTGCGGATCAAGACCGCGCGCGGCGAGTTCGAGACTTACGTGCGCGTGCCGAAGGGCGAGCCGGCAAACTTTCTCTCCGCGGCCGAGCTGCGCGCCAAGTTCGACGGGCTCGCCGGCCCCTATCTTGCCGCGCGCCGGCTCAACGAGCTTGCGAGTGCGATGCTCTCTCTCGAGCAGGCGAATGATATCGGCGCGCTGCTGCGTCTGGCGCATCCTGACGAGAAGAGCGGGCGCCGCGTGGCCTGATTGTCCTGAAAGGCGTGAGTAGTGAGTGGTGATTCGACGAAACCTGGTCTCATCGCCACGTTTTGTTTGGTCCACTCACTACTCACCACTCACGGTTTCTTGAAATGACGATCGAGCGTAAAGAAGTCGGGCCGGGCCGCTATCGCGAGTCCTTCGGCCGCCACTTCGAGGATTTCAAGGTCGGCGACGTCTATGAGCACCGGCCGGGCCGCACCATCAGCGAGGCCGACAACACCTGGTTCACGCTGCTCACCATGAACCAGCACCCGCTGCATTTTGACGCCGCTTATGCCGCCAGGACCGAGTTCGGCCGGCCGCTGGTGAACAGCTGCCTGACGCTATCGATGGTCACCGGCATGAGCGTGAGCGACTTGAGCCAGAAGGCGGTTGCCAACCTGGGTTGGGACAGGGTGCGGTTGACAGCGCCGGTGTTCGCCGGCGACACCATCTATGCCGAGTCCGAAGTGCTGGCGGTGCGCGAGTCGAAATCACGCCCGACGCAGGGGATCGTCACCGTGCGCACCACCGGGAAAAAGGCCGACGGCACGGCGTTCCTGAGCTACGAGCGCGCCATCCTCGTGCCCAGGCGCGGCCACGCGATGGACGATCTCGCCAACTACTAAAATGCATTGGCCACGGAATCACACGGAAATACACGGAATTGAAAACAGTAAGATGATCAACAGGGCCGGTTCAATTCTGTTTCTTGTCTCGTGTTGTCTGTGTGTTTCCGTGTGTTTCCGTGGCTAAGTTCCAGGTTATGAGCATGGACGCGAAGCCACAGTCGGACGAGCAGGAATCGCTCATCCTGCAAAGCGTGGACCGGTTTCTCGAGCGGGACGTGCGGCCGGTCGTGCACGCGCTGGAAGCCGCCGATACTTACCCGGCGGATATCGTCGAGAAACTGGCCGCGCTGGGGATGTTCGGCGCCACGATCGCGCCCGAGCATGGCGGTCTCGGGCTCTTGGCTGTGACCTATGCGCGGATCGTCGAGCGGATGGCGGCGGTGTGGATGTCAGTTCCGGGATTGTTCAACTCGCATCTCATCATGGCGGCTGCGGTGCAGCGCTACGGCGCCGCGGAGCAGAAGAGCCGTTATCTTCCACGCTTCGCGAGCGGTGAGCTGCGCGGCGGTATCGCATTGACCGAGCCCGACTGCGGCACCGATCTCCAGGCTATTCGCACTCACGCGCGGCGCGAGGGTGACCATTACGTTGTCAACGGCGCCAAGACCTGGATCACCAACAGCGCGGAAGGCCACATTCTCGCGGTTCTGGTAAAAACAGACCCGAGGTCGCAGCCGCCCCATAAAGGCATGAGCCTGCTGCTGATCGAGAAGGGACCGGGTTTCAAGGTCGTGCGCAAGCTCGGGAAGCTGGGCTACCGCGGCATCGACACGGCGGAAATCCTGTTCGAGAATTGCCGGGTGCCTGCCGCGAACCTGATTGGGACAGAGGAGGGCCGCGGACTGCAGCAGGTGCTGAACGGGCTTGAGCTCGGGCGCATCAACGTCGCGGCGCGCGGGGCGGGGCTCGCGCGCGCCTGCCTGGAAGAATCGTTGCGCTACGCGCAGCAGCGCAAGAGCTTCGGCAAGCCGATCGCCGAGCACCAGGCAATCCAGTTGAAGCTTGCCGATATGGCGACGCGGGTCGAGGCTGCGCAGCTGCTGGTGATGCAAGCTGCACGCGCCTACGACGC
>JAABRB010000190.1 GCA_011391185.1 Betaproteobacteria bacterium | reverse complement strand
GCAGCAAATCGACGCGCGATGGCGACGACGTCCGGGTCCTCCACCTTGTGCAGATCGCGCGCGACCGCTTTCATCTCCTTGATGAGGAGCTTCGCGGCCTGCCCGGAATCGCGTGCCAGCTTGCGACCGACGAGGTCGTTGGCCTGGATCGAGGTCGTGCCCTCGTAGATGGTGGTGATCCGTGCATCCCGCAGAAACTGCGCGGCGCCAGTCTCCTCGATAAACCCCATTCCGCCGTGTACCTGGATGCCGAGCGACGCGATCTCGATGGACGTCTCGGTGAACCAGCCCTTCACGACCGGGATGAGCAACTCTGCCAGCAATTGAGCCTTTCCCCGCTCGCGCTTGCGGTTGTGCCGAAGCGCGCGGTCCATCGTGGCCGCCACCACGTAGGCGAGCCCCCGCATCGCCTCCGCTCCGGAGCGCATCATCATCAGCATGCGGCGCACGTCGGGATGGTGGATGATCGTGACGGACTGCGAGCCCGATCCGCCCGGCTCGCGGCTTTGCACCCGCTCCTTCGCGTAGGCGGCGGCCTTCTGATAGGCGCGCTCCGACACCGCAAGGCCCTCCATGCCCACCGCGAAGCGCGCGGCGTTCATCATGATGAACATGTACTCGAGCCCGCGATTTTCCTCGCCGACGAGATACCCGATCGCTCCCTCCTTTTCCCCGAATGCCATGACCGCAGTCGGGCTCGCATGGATGCCGAGCTTTTCCTCGAGCTTGATGCACTGGACGTCGTTCCGCGCGCCGAGCGATCCGTCCTTCTTGACGAGGAATTTCGGCACGATGAAGAGCGAAATGCCCTTCACGCCCGGCGGCGCATCCGGTGTGCGCGCCAGCACGAGATGGATGATGTTCTCCGTGAAGTCGTGCTCGCCGTAGGTGATGAAGATCTTCTGGCCGGTGATCCGGTAATGGTCGCCTTCCGGTGCGGCACGCGTCTTGATGAGCGCGAGATCCGATCCGGCCTGCGGTTCGGTGAGATTCATCGTGCCGGTCCACGTGCCGGCGACCATTTTCGGCAGATAGATCTGCTTCTGGGCCTTGGTCCCGCGCAGCAGCAGCGCCTCGATCGCACCGACGGTCAGCATCGGGCAAAGCGAAAACGAGAGATTCGCCGACTTCCACATCTCGAGCGCCGGCGTGCCGACGACCTTCGGCAATCCCTGTCCGCCGAATTCGGCGGGCGCCTCCAGCGCGCTCCACCCCGCCTCGATGTACTGCCGATAGGCCTCCTTGAACCCTTTCGGCGTCCTGACCTCCCCGTCGGTCAGCGTCGAGCCCTCCTGGTCACCCGATGCGTTGAGCGGCGCAAGCACCTCGCTGCAGAATCGCCCATTCTCCTGGAGGATCTGCTCGACGACGTCGGGCGTCACTTCCTCGCAGCCAGGGAGCTTCGCGACCTCTGCGAGGCCCGCAAGCTCGTGCATCACGAACAGCATGTCCTGAATCGGTGCGATGTAGCTCATTACTCTCTCCACGCTCGTCGACCGGTCATCCCAGCGCGGTGACGAGCTCGGGTACGACCTTGAACAGATCGCCCACGATTCCGTAGTCGGCGACCTGGAAAATCGGCGCTTCCTCGTCCTTGTTCACGGCCACGATCACGCGGCTGTCCTTCATCCCGGCGAGGTGCTGGATCGCGCCCGAGATGCCGACGGCGATGTAGAGCTCCGGGGCGACGATCTTGCCGGTCTGGCCGACCTGCCAGTCGTTCGGCACGAATCCGGCGTCGACGGCTGCGCGCGACGCACCCATCGCGGCGTTCAGCTTGTCGGCGAGCGGCTCCAGCAGCTTGAAATTCTCTGCGGATCCCATGCCGCGCCCGCCCGATACCACGATGCGCGCAGCAGTCAGCTCGGGACGCTCGCTCTTGGTGAGCTCCCGTCCCACGAGGCTCGATACGCCCGCGTCGGCGCCGGCCGTAACAGCCTCGACCGCCGCGGATCCGCCGGTGTCGGCAACCGCATCGAAACCGGTCGTGCGCACGGTGATCACCTTGATCGCATCCTTCGACTGCACCGTCGCCAGGGCGTTTCCAGCGTAGATCGGCCGGACGAACGTGTCCTCGCTTTTCACCGCGACGATCTCGGAGATCTGCCCGACGTCGAGCAGCGCGGCGACGCGCGGCATGAAGTTCTTGCCGAAGGTCGTGGCCGGCGCCAGCACATGGCTGTAGCCTTTCGCCAGACCCGATACCAGTGGCGCCACGTTCTCGGCCAGTTCGTCCTTGTAGTGCGCCGCATCGGCGAGCAACACTTTGCCGACGCCGTGCGCCTTGGACACCGCATCTGCGACCGCCTGGCAGCCGCTTCCGGCGACCAGCACATGGACGTCGCCGCCGATCGCCGCGGCCGCGGCAATCGTGTTGAGGGTGGCCCCCTTGAGGACCTGATTGTCGTGCTCCGCTACGACGAGAATGGCCATTCAGATCACCTTCGCTTCGTTCTTGAGTTTCTCCACCAGGGCCTTCGCGTCAGCCACCTTCACGCCCGCTTGCCGCTTCGGCGGCTCTTCCACCTTCAGCGTCACCAGTCGCGGCGCGACGTCGACGCCGAGATCTTCCGGCTTCAGCGTCTCCATCTGCTTCTTCTTGGCCTTCATGATGTTCGGCAGCGTCACGTAGCGCGGCTCGTTCATTCGCAGGTCCACGGTGATCACGGCAGGGAGCCTGAGCGAGACCGTCTCGAGGCCGCCGTCCACCTCGCGCGTGACCTGCACCTTCTCGCCGTCGATCTTCAACTTGGACGCGAACGTCCCCTGCGCCCAGCCGACCAGCGCGGCAAGCATCTGCCCCGTCTGGTTGGCATCATCGTCAATCGCCTGCTTGCCGAGGATCACCAGCTTCGGCTGCTCCTTTTCCACGAGCGCCTTGAGCAGCTTCGCCACCGCGAGCGGCTGCAGCTCGACGTCCGTCAGCACCAGGATCGCGCGATCCGCACCGATCGCGAGCGCCGTGCGCAGCGTCTCCTGGCAGGCCTGCACGCCGCAGGAGATCGCGACGACCTCGGTGGCCGTGCCGGCTTCCCTGAGGCGCACCGCCTCTTCGACGGCGATTTCGTCGAACGGATTCATCGACATCTTGACGTTCGCCGTCTCGACGCCGGTGCCGTCGCTCTTGACGCGGACCTTGACGTTGTAATCGACGACGCGCTTTACGGGGACAAGGACTTTCATCGGGCGATCTCGGGCGGCAAAAGGATGCGATTAAGGATGCAATTATAGACGACGAGCCACCGGCGATCCTCGGAACGGTCCATGCGGTCAGGCGATGCGAAGCGCCGCGCGACCCGTCACCAATCCGCGCTCCACGCGATCGTGCAGCGCTTCCGCTTCCGCAAGCGGGCGGATCTCGGTCACGAGCGGCATGATTTCGCCGCGCGCGACGAGGTCGAGCGCTTCGAGGATCTCGGTGCGCGTGACGTAACGGCTGCCGAGGACCTCCTGCTCCTTCAGGAGAAGATCCATCGACGATACCTGGAAGGACTTTCCCGCACCACCCAGCGTGACGAGGCGCCCATGCACCCCGAGCGCCCTCACCGCCGCGTCGAGCGTCGCGGTCGTCGAAACGTAATCGATCGCCACATCGACGCCCCGCCCGTGCGTGAGGTCGAGCAGCGCCTCGACCACCTTGCCGCCCGAAGCGTCGACGATCTCGTCGGCGCCCGCCGCCCGGCATGCCTTGAACTTGTCGGCAGCCGTGTCCACGGCGATGACGCGGGCGCGCGCCCATTTCGCCATCATCAGCTGGTGAATCCCCAGGCCGCCCCCGGCGCCGAATACGGCGACGGTCTCGCCCGCCTTGACCCGCCCCCGCTTCAGCACCTTGTAGGGTGTCGCGAGCGCGTCGGTCACCACGCCGACCTCGGCCGGGTGCGCACGGTAGTCGAGTCCCTCGGGAAGCTTGATGAAGACGTGTGCCGGCAGCTTGATGTACTCGGCATATCCCCCGTCGCAGTCCTTGCCCACGTTGCCTCCGGCGTTCTCGCAGAGCGGCTCGAATCCGGCGAGGCACATGCGGCAATAGCCGCAGTTCAGGTAGTAGTACGCGGTGACTGCATCGCCCACTGCGAGGGACCGGACACCGGCGCCGACGGACACGATCTCGCCGGTGATCTCGTGCCCGATGATGCGCGGGAAGGTGGCCGGGGTCCGCCCGGCCTTGATGTGCTGAATCGTCAGGCCCGACCCGCAAGTGATGACGCGCGCGACCGCCTCGCCCGCGCTCGCGACCGGGTCTGGAACCTCTTTCAGCTCGAAAGGCGTCCCGGGCTTGTTCAGTACCATTGCTTTCATTTCTGCGACCTCACGAAGTTCGTTCGCGTCAATCTTGAAACATGAAATTCGCGGCCTTGAGAAAGAGCGTCCGGTTGACGCCGTCCGAATGCAGGAACGCCGCTGCATCGCGCACCAGCTTCTCGACGCCGAACTCCTTCATGTAACCATGTCCACCGTGGATCTCCATGCACCAGGTCGCGATCTTCCACGTGGCCTGTGAAGCCATCGCCTTCGGCAGCGCGCCGAGCGTCTTGTCCCAGCCGTGCTCGGGGTTGGCCCCCAGCCAGCACGCGCGGTGGACGTATGCGCGCGAAGCGTCGATCAGCATCCGCATCTCCGCGATCTGGGCGCGGATGCCGTCGTGCTCGATCAGCGGCTTGCCCCCCTGGATGCGCGTCTTCCCCCAGTCGACCGCCTTGTCGTACAGCGATTCGGCCACGCCCAGGATCGTCGCAGCGGCGTAGGCGTTCGAGTACGGCATGAACTGGGCGAGCACCTTGAACCCTCCATCGACCTCCCCCACGACATTCTCGTCCGGAACAAAGCAATCCTGAAACACCAGCTCGGCGTTGTTGGCGAGGCGCTCGCCCATCTTGTCGTGCACGCGGCCGATGGTGAACCCGGGCCGATCCCGCTCCATGAGGAAGCACGTACTGCCTTCCGCGAGCGGTTTGCCCTTTCCAGTCTGCACGAACAACAGATAGTGGCTCGCCCGGTTGCCGTTAGAGATGAAATGCTTCATGCCGTTCACCACCCAGCCGCCCTGGGTGCGCTGGGCGGTGGTGCGAAACGGCACCGGATGAGGCAGGAAGTAGTTGGAGGCGTTATCCGGCTCGGTAATGCCGATCGCCAGCATGCCGCGCGGATTCTCGACGAATGCCGACAGAGTGCGCGCTTGTTGCGCCTCCGTCAGCGCCTTCTCCATCATCTGCGCGATCTTGAGCGTCTGCGCGAAGATGACCGAGACGCCGATGTCACCCCGGCCGAGCTCCTCGATCACCATCGCGGTGGTGACCGGGTCGGTACCGAGCCCGCCCCACTTCTCCGACAGGGTCATGGTGCGGATTCCGAGCTCGTTTGCTTTCTCGACGATCTCCCACGAGAAGCCCGCCTCCGGACCCGGATTCGCGTCGAGCGCAGCCGCCCGAGGCCGCACTTCGTCCTTGACGAAGCGGCGGACCGTATCGAGGATCGCACGCTGGTCCTCGGTAACGATGTGCATTCCGTTCATACCGATTCCTCCCTTTTGACGTGTTGGCCAGCCGGGATGTTGCCATCTGCCCGCCAGGCCCGAACAGGATCCGCGTCACGCAATTCCGGGACGGCGGCGCAACGCGTTGGCGGCCCTTGCCAGGAGGCTTTGCAGTCCCTACCCTTGCGCGTCCAGGAGCCCCCATGCCGCGCCCACTATCGCATATCCGCGTCCTCGATCTCACCCGGATCCTCGCCGGGCCGTGGGCGACGCAGAACCTGGCCGATCTCGGCGCCGAGGTCATCAAGGTCGAGCGCCCGGGAACCGGGGACGATACACGCTCATGGGGACCTCCGTGGCTGAAGGACAAGGACGGCAACGACACGCCCGAGGCGGCCTACTTCCTCTCGGTGAACCGCGGCAAGAAATCCGTGACGATCGATCTGGCGCAACCGACCGGCCAGGCGCTCTGCCGCGAGCTGGCCGCGAAATCCGACGTCCTGATCGAGAACTACAAGCTCGGCGATCTGAAGCGCTACGGCCTCGCCTACGACGATGTACGCAAGATCAACCCGGGCATCGTGTATTGCTCGGTGACCGGATTCGGCCAGAGCGGTCCGTATTCGTCGCGCCCCGGCTACGACTTCATTTTCCAGGGCATGGGCGGCGTGATGAGCATCACCGGCGAGCGCGACGAGCTCCCCGGCGGCGGCCCGCAGAAGGTCGGCATCGCCGTCACCGACGTGATGACCGGAATGTATGCGAGCCTTGCGATCTCCGCCGCGCTCAACCATCGCGAGCGCACCGGCGCGGGCCAGTACATCGACATGGCGCTGCTCGACTCGATCGTCGCCTTCAACGCCAACCAGATCCTGAATTTCTGGTGCTCCGGACAGATTCCGAAGCGCTGGGGCAACGCCCACGCCAACATCTCGCCGTACGAGGTGTTCCCCACCGCGGACGGCCACATCATCCTCGCCGTCGGCAACGACAGCCAGTTCGCGCGCTTCTGCAAAGTGGCCGGACAGGCGGAGCTCGCGTCCGATGCGCGATTCCGCACGAATCCCGACCGGGTCCGCAACCGGAGCGCGCTCATCCCGATCGTCCAGGGGCTCATCCGGCAGCGCGCGAGTCGCGACTGGCTCGCGGCGCTCGAAGGTGCCGGCGTGCCCTGCGGGCCAATCAACGACATGAAGACGGTATTCGAGGACCCGCAGGTCATACACCGCGGGTTGCAGGTCGAGATCCCGCATCCCGCAGGCGTGGACGTTCCGACCGTCGCCAGTCCTATGCGCTTTTCCGAGACGCCCGTCGAGTACGACCGCCCGCCTCCGCTACTCGGTCAGCACACGCGCGAGGTGCTGACCTCGGTGCTGGGAAAGACCGACAGCGAACTCGATACGCTGTCCGCGGGTGGTGTGATCTAGCTTCCGAGGTCGAGCGGCGCGGTTTGAGATTTTTCCCCTCCTTGAAAAGTAAGGGGAGAATGAAAAACATCCCCTCCTCGGAGAGGAGGGGATGAATGAAAAACATCCCCTCCT
>JAABRB010000189.1 GCA_011391185.1 Betaproteobacteria bacterium | reverse complement strand
CCGGTAGGCTACGAACAGGAGGGAACCGGCTGGTTCCCTCCCGTTACCCTCCTTCCCGCTTAGAGCAAGCCCGGTAGGCTACGAACAGGAGGGAACCGGCTGGTTCCCTCCCGTTACCCTCCTTCCCGCTTAGAGCAAGCCCGGGCAAAGGCGTAATCGGTTATTCCCCTCCTTTTCAAGGAGGGGTGGCGGCGAAGCAGCCGGGGTGGTTAAGCTGCCCTATGACCTCTCGCGCGGCCCATTGAGGCGCCCGGCGAACTCAACGAAAAATCGGAGGCTCTGGGGATTCGCCATTGCGTCCGGGCTCGCCACGGCTTCCGCGGCGGCGCCCAGCAGGATCTTGCGCACCGGCAGCTCCATCTTCTTCCCGGTGAGCGTGCGCGGCACCTCATCGACCGCATAGATCTCGTTGGGGACGTGGCGCCCCGATGCCAGGGTGCGGATGCGTGCCTTGATGCGCTGCTTCAGCTCGTCGTCGAGCGCCGTGCCCGGAGCGAGCAGGACGAAGAGCGGCATGAACGATTCCCGGCCCAGGTACTCGAGGTCAACGACCAGGCTGTCCAGGACCTCAGGCATGTCTTCGACCGCCCGGTAGATTTCTGCAGTTCCCATGCGAATGCCGTACCGGTTGATGGTGGTGTCGGAGCGTCCATAGATGACACAGGTGCCCCGATCGGTGAACCGGATCCAGTCCCCGTGGCGCCAATTGCCGGGGAACATCTCGAAATAGCTCTCGCGATAGCGCGCATCGTCCGGGTCGTTCCAGAAGTAGAGCGGCATCGAAGGCATGGGCTCGGTAATCACGAGTTCGCCCACCGCTCCGACCACTGCCTGTCCCCGCTCGTCGAAGGCGCGTGCCGCGACGCCCAGCATGGCGCATTGCATTTCTCCCGCAGTGACCGGGAGGATCGGCGCGCCGCCGACGAAACCCGCCGCCACGTCCGTGCCGCCGCTGATCGACGCGAGCCAGACGTCGCGTTTGACGCGCGCGTAGACCCATTCGAACGCGTCGATCGGCAGCGGCGAGCCGGTTGTACTGATCACCTCGAGCGCGTCCAGATCGGCGATCTCGCAGGGTGCAACACCGGCCTTCATGGTCGCGGTCAGGAGCGCGGCGCCGCTACCGAAGTGCCGGCACCGGGTCTCGCCGACGTAGCGCCATACGGCGCCCGGGTCCGGGTAGGCGGGGTTGCCATCGTAGAGGACGACGGTGCAGCCTGCGAGCAGCCCGCCGATCGCAAGATTCCAGACGACCCAACCGGTGCTCGACATCCAGAAGAATCGATCGCCCGGCCGCATGTCCTGGTGCAGGAGCAGCGTCTTCAGATGCTCGAGAACGATCCCGCCGTGACCGTGAACGATGGCCTTGGGTGCGCCGGTGGTGCCCGACGAGTAGACGATCCAGAGCGGATGATCGAAGTCGAGCGGCTCGAACACGAGCGGCGCGGCGCGCTCGGTCAGGCGCGACCAGGCGATTCCGCCAGGGTACTCGCCCGGACGCGAGTCGGCATCCAGGTACGGAAGAAGCACCGTATGCTCGAGCGTCGGCAATGCCGCCGCGATCTCGGCGAGCACCGGACGCCGGTCGTACGCCTTGCCGCCATAGGTGTAGCCGTCGACGGCAAACAGGATCTTCGGCTCGATCTGCCGGAATCGGTCGACCACCGCCCGGGTGCCCATGTCGGGCGCGCAGCTCGACCAGATCGCGCCCAGGCTCGCGCAGGCGAGAAACGCGATGAGCGTCTCCGGAATGTTGGGCATGAACGAGACGACCCGATCGCCCGGGACGACGCCGAACCCGCGCAATGCCGCGGCGACTGCGCCGACCTCGCGTTCGAGCGCGGTCCAGGGGATTTCACTGGTAGGCCGTTGCTCGGAACGCGCAATCAGCGCCGGATGGTGGAGTGACGCATGCCTGAAGACGTGTTCGGCATAGTTGAGCCGTGCGCCTTCGAACCACCGCGCACCGGGCATGCGGCGCTCTCGCAGCACGCGCTCGTACGGCGACGATGCGCGAATTTCGAAGAATTCCCAGAGCGAGGCCCAGAAGGCCTCCAGGTCGCGCACCGACCACTCCCAGAGCGCCTGATAACCGGAAAACGCGCGCCCCTTGTGCTCGGCCAGCCAGCGCATGTAACGCGTGAGTTCGCTGCCTTCGCGGAAGGAAGCGGTGGGTTGCCAGAGAACTGCGCCTTCCTGCATGTCCGGCGTGCGCTCTGGGATCGTCTACCCGCGCCCGAAAACCGGAATCGCGACACCGGTCACGGCGCGCGCCGCGTCGGACGCCAGAAATACGATCACGTCCGCGATGGCCTCCGGCGCGACCCACTTCGCAGTGTCGGCATTCGGCATGGCCGTGCGATTTTGCGGCGTGTCGATGGTGCCGGGCAGTACCGCGTTCGCCCGGATGCCCTGCGTCTTGCCCTCCGCCGCGAGCGCCTCGGTGAGCCGGATCACGGCGGACTTGGAGGCGCTATACGCCGCGAGACCCGCGGGCGCCGCGAGTGCCGCACCGGCTGCGATATTGACGATGGCGCCACCGCCCTGGTGGTGGAAACCGGGGAGCACGGCCCGGCAGGCGAGCAGGGTGGTTCGGACGTTGACCGCCATCATGAAATCCCAGGTGGCGAGCGCTTCCTCGTGAACGGCCTTGCCGCCGCTAAATCCGCCGACGATATTGACGAGCACGTCGATGCGGTCGAAGTGATCGCGCGCCGCCGCGACGACTGCTCGTGCACTTTGTTCGTCGGTGAGATCGATACCCCCGCAAAGCAGCCGGTCGGAATCCTGCGGCGCCGGGTAGGCCTGCCGAAGATGCTCCTCTGACGCATCGATCAGGACCGTTTTCGCCCCGGCGGCGCGCATCGCTCCCGCCGTTGCGCGGCCGAGGTTCCCGGCCGCACCGGTGACGATCGCGATTCTCCCCTCGAGCGATCTCATGTGCTTCGCTCTTGCTCACTGCCGAGCGGGTCAGCAGTCATGGCGCGCCGACGAGTGCGGGCAGCTCGGCGAGCGATCGCATCTCGTGATCGAGTGCGACGCCGAGCTCGTCCAGCGGCGCGCCGGCCCGGTTGCACCAGAACACCCGGAAGCCGAAAGCCTTTGCACCGATCGCATCCCAGCAGTTGGACGAGACGAAACCGATCGAGCCGGTCGGTACGCCGAGGCGGTCGACCGCCATGGCGTACACGCGCGGATCCGGCTTGTAGAGCCTGAGCGGATCCACGCTGATCACGGCATCGAGTATCTTGCCAAGTCCCGCATTCGCCACCACCGGGTCCAGCATCGCCGGCGAGCCGTTCGACAGGATCGCGAGTTTCCTGCCCGCGAGCCGCTTCAGCGTCTCGGTCACCTCGGGATAGGAGTCGAGACGTTGATAGGCCTGCATGAGCCGGCCGTGCGCGGCGTCGTCGAGCGGGAGGCCAAGTGCCTTGCAGGCGTAGCGCAACCCGGAATCGGTGATGTGCGTGAAATCCTCGTAGCGCTGCATCAGGCTGCGCTGCCACGTGTACTCGAGCTGCTTGGTCCGCCACAGTTGCGAGAGCGCCGTGCCTTTGCCGGGCCAGAGCGCGTCGCAGAGTTTGATTACCGAGTGCACGTCGAACAGCGTGCCGTAAGCATCGAATACCAGGGCCTTGATTGGGTCGCTCATGGGGTGCTCCGTGTGGTGAAGCCGCGGCCATCAAGGCACCTGTGGACCCCTGGACTCCGGGGCACGTGCGGCGACAGACACGATCGGACGACGATCACGATCGAACGACGATCGCGTTGACGTCGCGCGCCCGCGCGCGCACCGGGGACCATGATCACGGCGGCGGTACCCACTCTGCACCAGCCGTGCGCCAGGCGCAAGCCTTGCGCGCCGCGCTGCGGCATGGCCGGGCGCTTCTCCGGACCTTGGAGCCATGCTAACTTGACGCACGATCCGGTGGGACCGAAGGGGAGGCGCATGCAGGACCGGTATCACGAGATTTATCGTTCATTCCGCTGGGATGTTCCGGAACGGTTCAACATGGCGTCGGCCTGTTGCCGGCGGCATGCCGTGGATCGGCATCGGTTCTGTCTCTACTGGGAAGACGAGGGTGGCGCGACGGCGGCGTACACCTACTGGGACATTCAGCAGCAGGCGAACCGGCTCGCGAATGCGCTCGTCGGACTCGGGCTCAAGAAAGGCGATCGGGTCGGCATCATCCTTCCGCAACGCCCGGAAACGGTGATCGCGCACATGGCGTGCTATCAGGTCGGCGCGGTCGCGATGCCGCTTTCGATCCTGTTCGGCCCCGACGCTCTGGAATACCGCCTGCAGAACAGCGGGACGGCGGTGGTCTTCGTCGATCCGGCGTCGCTGCCCAACCTGCTGGCCGTGCTCGACAAGCTGCCGTCCCTCAAACACGTGATCGGTGTGGCGGGTGCGCGCGAGAGCGGGATCGTACCTTGGGAGTCGCTGCTCGAAAAAGCATCAGCCCGCTACACGCCGGTCGACACCCACGCGGAGGATCCAGCGCTGCTCGTCTACACGAGCGGGACGACGGGGCCGCCCAAAGGGGCGCTGAAACCGCACCGCGTACTCATCGGCAACCTGCCGGGATTCTCCTTCTCCCACGACGAATTCCCGCGCCAGGGCGACATGCTCTGGTCGCCCGCCGACTGGGCGTGGACCGGTGGCCTGATGGATGCACTGCTGCCGACGATGTACCACGGCTATCCGATTCTCGGCTACCGGGGGCGCTTCGACCCCGAAAAGGCCTTCCATCTGATCGAGAAATACGGGATCCGGAACACGTTCCTGTTTCCGACGGCGTTGAAGATGATGATGAAGGCGGTGCCGGAGCCGCGCAAACATTACGCGGTTCCGCTGCGGACCATCATGAGCGCGGGCGAAGCGGTCGGTGAAACGGTCTTCGAATGGGCCCGGACGGCGCTCGGCGTCACGATCAACGAGATGTTCGGCCAGACGGAAATCAATTACATCGTCGGCAATTGCAGCGCGCTCTGGCCGGCCAAGGCCGGCTCGATGGGACGCCCGTACCCCGGGCATCGCGTCGGCGTCATTGATGACGCCGGTGCAGAAGTGGCGGTGGGCGAGATTGGCGAAGTCGCCGTTCATCGTTCCGACATCCACGGGGACCCGGATCCGGTGTTCTTTCTCGGCTACTGGAAGAACGACGACGCGACGCGAAAGAAATACACGGGGGAATGGTGCCGCACCGGAGACCTCGCACAGCGCGACGACGATGGTTACTTGCGCTACCAGGGGCGCGCGGACGACGTGTTCAAGAGCGCGGGCTATCGGATCGGGCCGTCGGAGATCGAGAACTGTCTGATCAAGCACCCGGCGGTGGCGAATGCCGCCGTGGTCGGCAGCCCGGATGCCGAACGGACCAACATCGTCAAGGCGTTCGTCGTCCTCCAGGCGGGCGTTGCGGCGTCTCCGGACCTGGAAGCCGAGTTGCAGGCGCATGTGCGCGGCAAGCTGGCACCGTACGAATATCCGAAGGAGATCGAGTTCATCGCCGAGCTGCCGATGACAACGACCGGGAAGGTGCAGCGGAGGGTGCTGCGGTTGCGCGAGGAGGAGCGGAAGGGAAAAGTGTAGGGCGGTCGGCCGTGGCCTACGCGGTGTCCGCGCTTCTGACCAGGATCTTTCCGTCCGCTTCGGCGACCACGGTGCCCTCCTGATTGCGGCATGCGCAGGTCAGCAGGACGATGCCGCCCTGCTGCCGCGGCTTGTCGTGCTTTTCGACGACCGTCCAGGTGGTCGTCAGCGTGTCGCCCGGCTTCACGGGCGCCTTGAACCGGCACGTATGCTCGAGATAGGCGATGGCCGTCGTATGGAAGTACATGCCAACCGGCGCCGACACCAGTGCGCTGGTGAACGGCCCGTGCAGGATGCGTCCGCCGAAGCGCGAATCACGCGCGTGGCTCTCGTCGACGTGCAGGGGGTTGAAGTCCCCGAACAATCCGGCCGCCAGGACCAGGTGCGTCTCGGTGATCGTGAGCGACGAGCTGAACGACTCGCCGACCTTCACCGCGTCGTAGGTCTTTCCCGGAAACATCGGTTACTCTTCCTTCGACGAATCAGGCATTGTTGCGCAGTGGTACAGGGTGCGCAAGCCGGTTCGCGGATCGGCTAGACTCCAACGCATCGGCATTGGTCGGCGAGGGGCGGGCGCGGCAGGGAACCTCGGCGGCCCGGCCGCGTGCGGAGGCGATCATGAAGCTTTACACCTATTTCCGATCCTCGGCGGCGTTTCGGGTGCGCATCGCGCTCAATTACAAGAGCATCGCGTACGACCCGGCAGTCGTGAATCTTGCCAAGAGCGAGCATCACGAAGCGGCGTACCGGGGAATCAACCCGCAGGGGCTGCTTCCTGCGTTGGAGGACGGCGGCAGGCGGCTCATCCAGTCGCTCGCCATCATGGAGTATCTCGAGGAGCGCTATCCGAAGCCGCCGCTCCTGCCGAAGGATCCATACGACCGCGCCTATGTGCGGGCGCTGGCCGGGATCGTCGCGTGCGAGATCCACCCGCTGAACAATCCGCGTACGCTCAAGCACGTGCGGAAAACCTACGGCGTCGACGACGCAGGCATCGACATCTGGTACCGCCACTGGATAGCCGCGGGATTCGAAATGCTCGAGCGCTTTCTCGTCACCGAGGCGCGGTCCGGTCCCTATTGCCTGGGGTCTACCGTGACGATGGCGGATTGCTGCCTCGTGCCGCAGGTCTTCAATGCCCAACGGTACGAGTGCGATCTCGCGCCGTATCCGACGGCGATGCGTATCTTTGACGCCTGCATGCAACTTCCTGCTTTCGACGCCGCGCAGCCCTCTAAGCAGCCGGAAGCGGCGTAGCAGCCAAGGCTGCTTGCGTAAATCCTCGCAGCCGGAAGCGGCGTAGCAGCCAAGGCTGCTTGCGTAAATCCTCGCAGCCGGAAGCGGCGTAGCAGCCAAGGCTGCTTGCGTAAATCCTCGCAGCCGGAAGCGGCGTAGCAGCCAAGGCTGCTTGCGTAAATCCGCGCAGCTGGAAGCGGCGTAGCAGCCAAGGCTG
>JAABRB010000188.1 GCA_011391185.1 Betaproteobacteria bacterium | reverse complement strand
ACGTCCACGTACCCGACTTTCCACCGCCCGACCTTCGCGCGGAACATCGTTTCCACGTCGCAGCCGCTCGCGGCCCAGGCCGGCATACGCGTGCTGCAGAAGGGCGGCAACGCAGTGGATGCGGCGCTCGCCACCGCGATCACGCTCACGATCGTCGAGCCGATCTCGAACGGCCTGGGATCCGATTTATTTGCGATTCTGTGGGACGGGAAGGCGCTGCACGGCCTGAACGCGTCCGGGCGCGCGCCGGCGGCGTGGACCCCCGAATATTTCAAGGGCAAGATCCCGATGCGTGGCTGGAACAGCGTCACCGTGCCCGGCGCCGTCGCCGCGTGGGTCACGCTCTCCGAGCGCTTCGGCAAGCTGCCGTTCGAAGAACTCTTCGAATCCGCGATCGGCTATGCGCGAGATGGGTTCCCGGTTTCCGAATTCGTCGCGCGGCGCTGGGACCTGCAGGTCCCGGACCTCAAGGCCCAGCCAGGCTTTTCGCCCGCGTTCATGCCGAACGGCCGCGCGCCGCGCCCGGGCGAGGGATTCCGGATTCCCGAGGCGGCAAAATCGCTCGAGCTCATCGCCAGGACGCGTGGCGCGGCGTTCTATCGCGGCGAGCTCGCGGAACGGATGGCCGCGCACGCGAAGGAATGCGGCGGAGCGATGACCGTCGCCGATCTCGCCGCGCACGCGGACGAGTGGGTGACGCCGCTCTCGGTCGACTACCGCGGATACCGGCTGCACGAAATCCCGCCCAACGGCCAGGGCATCGTCGCGCTCATCGCGCTCGGCATCCTGTCGCACTTTGACATGGCCGCGCTCCCGGTCGATTCCGCGGACAGCGCGCACCTGCAGATCGAGGCCGTGAAGCTCGGCCTCGCCGACGCGTACCGCTACGTCGCCGATGCGCATGCCATGGACATCGCGGCCGAGCGGTTGCTCGATCCGGCGTACCTAAAGAGCCGCGCTGATCTCATCGACCGCAAACGCCCGCAGGATTTCGGCCACGGCACGCCGCCGCGTGGCGGAACTATCTACCTGACCGCGGCCGACGCCGAAGGGCGCATGGTCTCGCTGATCCAGTCCAACTACAGCGGTTTCGGCTCGGGGGTCGTCGTGCCGGGCACCGGGATCAGCCTGCAGAACCGCGGTTGGGGCTTCGTGACGACGCCCGGCCACCCGAACTGTGTCGCACCGGGCATGCGACCGTTCCACACGATCATTCCCGGCTTCGTGACCCGTGATGGCAAACCGGTGATGACGCTCGGGCTGATGGGCGGATCGATGCAGCCGCAGGGCCACACGCAGCTCATGGTTCGGATGGCCGACTACGGCCAGTCGCCGCAGAGCGCGATCGACGGCCCGCGGTTCCGGATCGTGCAGGGACTCGACGTCAACTTCGAGCGCGCGTTTCCGCCGGCGACGCTGGCCGAGCTCGCGCGCCGCGGTCATCGCGTCGCCGAGATGAAAGAAGACTACATGGACTTCGGCTGCGCGCAGATCATCCGGCGCGGGGAAGACGGGTACATCGGCTGTTGCGACATGCGGCGCGACAGTATTTCGATCGGACTGTAGGACAACGATGCTGAAAATTTGGGGAAGAAACAATTCAGTCAACGTCAAGAAGGCGCTCTGGTGCGCCGAGGAGCTGGGCCTCGCATACGAACGGATCGATGCGGGTCGCGAGCACGGCGTGGTGGATACGCCGGAGTTTCGCAAGCTCAATCCGAACGGCCTCGTGCCGACCATCGAGGACGACGGCTTCGTGCTCTGGGAATCTCACGCGATCGTGCGCTACCTCGCGGCAAAGCACGGCGCCGGAGCGCTGTGGCCCGATGATCCGCGGGTCCGTGCCGACGCGGACCGCTGGATGGACTGGGTGGTGAGCACGCTCAATCCCGCGATGCGCACCGCGTTCTGGGGCCTGGTGCGCACGCCCCCGGCCGAGCGCGACTCAAGGGCCATCGCCACGAGCATCACGCGATCGGGCGAGCTGCTCGGCATGGTGGACGCCGTGCTCGCCGAGCGCCCCTATATCGCCGGAGACGCCCTCACGATGGGCGACATTCCGCTCGGTTGCCACGTCTACAACTGGATGATGCTCCCGATCGAAAGGCCGTCGTTGACGCATCTCGAGGCCTGGCACGCGGGGCTCGCGAAACGGGCGGGGTTCCGGAAGGTCGTATCGCTGCCGCTTTCCTGAGCTTCGCGTCGCGCTCGGCTTTCGGCAGCGCGGCGATTTTCTTCACCGCAGCATAGAAGCGCGCAAGATCGTCGCCTTCTTCCGCAAGCAGCGCCTCGAACGCCGGCACGAGCTGCGAATAGGTCGCGATCGAGGCGAAGTGTGCGTTTCCCGGCTTCTGCGCGAAAAACCGGTCGTATCCGGAGTATCCGTCCCAGCTCGCTTTCAGCGCAACATACTCCGCCCCCATCTCCGCAATCACGCGCGCCTTGGCGGCACGCTTCGCGGCATCGGGAAGCGGCTCGCCGTAGAGCGCGGCGAGCCGGTCGCGGTAACGCAGGACGAGCGCCACGAACTCCTGCTTGCGCGCCTGCGCCGCGACGTACGCGCTCCGATCCGCCTCCGTTCCATGGCGCGCCAACCAGCGCCGCACCCCTTCGCGCTCGACGGCCACCGCAAACGACTCGTTGAAGACGGTGTCGTCCTTGACGTACGCCTCCTGGTGGGCAAGCTCGTGGAAGAGCAGCCGCGCGAGCTCCGCGTCCGGATAGCGGATGAACGTGCTGAGGACCGGATCGTCGAACCAGCCCAGCGTCGAATAGGCCGGCACGCCGCCGATGTACACGTCGTCGCCGCGCGCGCGCCACTCGTCGCCGTACCGCTCGGCCTCGGCGGGCGCGTAGTAGCCACGGTAGCCCACGCACCCGGCGACGGGAAAGCACGATTCCCGCGCCGTGACCGAGAACTCCGGCGCCACGAAAACGTTCCAGACCACGTACGGCCGACCGAGGTCGGCATAGCTGCGATAGCTTCCGTTCTCGGGCAGCCCGAGCTCGCGGCTCGCGAAATCGCGTATTGCCTGCGCGCGTTCGAGCCTGGCGCGCAGCGCGGGCGGCGTCGCGGGGTCCGCGATCCGCTCCGGAATCGGTTTCGCGCGGCGCATGATCTCGAAGTGCCCGGACACGGCCTGCGCGTAATACCCGGACGTTGCGCAGCCTGCGAGCGCGAGCACTGTCGCCAGGGCGATCGCGTGGCGGACGTCCGTCACCGGATGAACCGCCCGGTGCGCAGGAATTGCCCGGTTTGCCGGGCGACCGTCGGAGATACGAGCATCTGACTGTGTCCGACATGCACCGTCACCGTGTCATGCGCACCCGGAAGCCCGGTTTCGGCAACGGTCACGACGCCGTCGTTCGGGCCGGTCAGCCGGGTGAAAACCGCGCCGAGTCCGAGTCGGCGGGTTCCGGCGATCACCCCCACCTCGACCCCGGCCGGCGCGTGGTGCACCGGCGTGATCCCCCAGACGCCTGCGCTGCGACCGAGGAACGGGCGGCCGATGCGGTGTGCGGCGATCTGCATACCCGCCGCGCTGCCGCGCACCGGCGCGCCGAGGAGCACCATCCTGCGCACACGCGGGTCGGGGCGCGCAGCCAGGCTCGCAATCGCCGTCACGCCGCCCAGGCTGTGGCCGACGAGATGCAGTGTCGGCGCGGGGAGCGCGCCGAGGAAGCGCGCGAGCGATTCCGCGTTCGCGTCCAGCGCGCGCGCGAAGGACGGGTAGCCGAAGAGATGCACAGCGTAGCCGTGTGCCGACAGTCGATGCGCGAGCCAGCCCATCACGAAACGGTTCATCCAGAGCCCGTGCAACAGGACCACGGATTCGGTGGTCGCGCTCATCGCGTCGTGCCGGCTGCGTCGACTGTCGGCGTGCCGGGTCGCGCCGCGAGCAGCAGCCACACGCCGACCAGGAAGGGAAGCACCGCAAACAAGACGAAGCCCGCGCGAAAGCCGTCGGTCAGCCAGACCAGCGCGGCAAACAGCGGCGGGCCGGACAGCGCCCCCGCGAAAGTGAAGAACTGCGTGCCGCCGGTCGCTGCGCCAACCTGGCCGTCCGGCGCGCTGCGCGCCACTTGGGCCAGATAGACCCCGTTCCATCCGACGGCCGTAGCGCCGTAGAGCGCGCCGAGCGCGCCGAGCGCTGCCGTCGGCCACCCCGGCGCCGCAACCGCGGTCACGAGACCGCAGAGTCCCGACGCGAGTCCCAGCACGGAGAGCACGATGCGCGGCGCGAACCGCCGGTCGGCGACGATCCCCCATGCAATTCGTCCGACGATGCTCGCCAAGTGCGCGACGGCATAGATCAGCCCCGCGGCGACGAGTGTCAGACCGAGCTCCAGGTTGAGGAAAAGCACGAAGTAGGTCATGAACGCCAGCTGGACCTGCGCGTAGACCAGCGACAGCGCGGCGAGCACGCGCAACGCGGGCGTCGCGGCCACGAGCTTCACCGGCGCAACCATCTCCGAGAAGCTCGACTTGCGGGCCGGCTCGCGCCGCCGGTCGAAACGCGCGCGCGCAGGCTGCATCAGGATCGCAGCGAGCGCGCACCCCGCCGCGAGCACGAGCAGGGTCGGATGCCAGCCCAACGCCAGCACGAGCGGTGGAATCAGCACGCCCGCGAGCGCGCCCCCGATCGGAACACCGGTCTGCTTGACCGAGAAGATGAACGCGAGCTGCTCGCGCGGCGCGGATTGGATGAGGATGTGCGAGCTGGTCGGCGTGACCATCCCGTAGCCGTAGCCGATCAATGCGGCGGCGCCGAAGACGAGGGCGATCGATCCGGGAGCGCCGAGCGCAAGTCCCGCGGCGCCGAGAAGCACCGCGATCTGGCAGGTCCGCAGCGGACCGAATCGCGTCACGAGCCCGCTCACGGTCAGGCCGGAGGCCATGGCGAACGTGTACGAAAGCGCGACGAACAGCCCGACCGATTGGGGCGCGACACCGAGGTCGGATGCGGCCGCCGGCGCGATGACCGCAGGCGCGATGATCGCCGTCGAGACGATCGCCTGCGCGGCCAGCGTGACGACGACGGCCAGAACGACGTTGCTCACTCCACTTCGATCAGGCCGCTGGCCGACACCTGGACGCGCGTCTCGCCCCCTTCGAATACCGGAGGCGGCGCCTCGGCCGCGATGGCGGCGGGTGCGGCACGCGTCGTCGCGAACGGACGCGGCGACGGCGCGCCGCCGGTATCGAGCGCGATCTGCCGGATCCGGTACGACTGACCGCCGAGCGCGCGCTGCGCGATCACCGCCCGGGCGCGAAACGCTTCCACGGCTTCGGTGATCAGCTCGCTTTCGACCCTGCGTCGTTGCGCCGGCGAGATCGTGAACGCGATGCCACCGAGCTGCATGCTCGGCTGCAGTTTGGCGGCGAGCTGCGCGAGCGCCGGGAAGTCCTGGCTTTCCACGCGGACTTCCGCTCGGCCACGCCACCCGACGAGTCGCTGATTCCGGTCGTACACCGGATACGTGTAGGTCTGCCCGGTTTGCGCCTTGACCCGATCGAATGCCGCCGCGGTGATGATCGCCTCGGCCGTGGCCCGATTGAGAGCCGCCGCGACTTCCGCCGGCGTCGAATCGTGCGCCTCGACGCTGAGGCGCGCGCTCATCAGATCGTTCGGCACGTCCCGCGATACCTCCGCGCGCAGCTCGACCTGGTTGTAGCGGACGCCCTCCGCCGCGCCCGTCCCCGCAACGACCGCGAGCGTCGCGAACAGCGGAGCGACGAGATAAATGATGAGTCGCGCGAAGACCCAAGAAATGAATCGCGTGCTGAATCGAGCAGTAGGCATGTGATGAACTCCTGCGCGGCCGCCCAAAGGGCCGAAAAGTCGTTGATTCTAGCGCAGCGAAAGAGTGCGGTCGTCTCTGGCATAATCGACCCGCACCTCTCCCGATTACAAGGAATCCCACATGCAATTCAATTCCAGACCCATCGGTCTGATCCTGCGCGCGCTCGCCGCCGCGGCAGTCAGCTTGACCCTCGTAACCACCGCACACGCCCAATCGAAGGGCGGCACTCTCGACAAGATCAAGGCGAGTGGCACCATCGCGCTCGGCTACCGCGAAAATGCGACGCCGTTCTCCTTCACGGATGCGGGGAAAGAGCCGATCGGATTCGCGGTCGACCTCTGCCGGGAGGTGGTCGCGGGAATCCGGCGCGATCTGAAGCTTCCAGATCTCAAGGTCCGGTGGGTACCGGTCACGGTCGGTGACCGGATCAAGATGGTCGTGGACGGAAAGGTGGACATCGAGTGCGGATCCACCACGAACACCCTGTCACGCCGCGCAACGGTGGACTTCAGTCTCCCGACCTTCATCGACGGGGGCAGCTACATCGCGAAGGCGGCATCGCGGCTCGAGAACATCAAGAATCTCGACGGCAAGCGCGTCGGCATCATCGCGGGCACCAGCACCGAGAAAGCGTTTGCGGCGGTCGCATCCCAGGCGTTCGCCAAACCGGTGATGGTTCTCGTCAAGGATCACGACGAGGGCTTCAAGGGGGTGCGCGACGGCAAGCTCGACGCGTACGCGTCGGACCGGATACTGCTTTTCGGACTCGCGGTGAAGGCGAACGTCGATCTCAAGGATTACTTCCTCGCGATCGATCTCTACTCGTACGAGCCGTACGGCCTCATGATGCGCCGCGACCCGGACTTCCGGCTGGCGGTCGACCGCCAGCTCGCGCGCGTGTACCGGACGGGCGAGATCATCAAGATCTTCGGCAACTGGTTCGGCGCACTCGGCGAGCCGCCGGATCTGCTCAAGGCGATGTTCATCCTGAACGGCTATCCGGAATAAGGACCCGCAAAAGCAAACCACCCCGGCTGCTTCGGAGTTCTTCCCCTCCTCTCCGAGGAGGGGTGGCGCCGAAGGCGACGGGGTGGTGGCGTGCTCTGACCGAAGCTGCAACCACCCCCCGCCCTTCGGGCGGACCCCTCCTTGAAAAGGAGGGGATGGACCAGAACATTTTTCCCCTCCTCTCCGAGGAGGGGTGGCGCCGAAGGCGACGGGGTGGTGGCGTGCTCTGACCGAAGCTGCAACCA
>JAABRB010000187.1 GCA_011391185.1 Betaproteobacteria bacterium | reverse complement strand
GCCGTGGGCGCGCCGGGCCTGACGGTATTGCAGCTTGCATCGATTATAATCGCCGGGTTATTCAGGTCATCGATTTTCGGGTCGACGCGGACCCGGTAGCGATAATCAAATTCAGACCGATTTTCCGACCGAATTTCCGACTACTGAGAGAGGAGAACGCGGATGCGTATCGTCGCGTTCCTGGCGGGTGGGAGCCACGCCTTGGGGGTCATCGAGGGCGACCAGGTCGTCAACGTCACCGCCACGGGCCAATCCGCCGAGCTCGGCATGGCACTGCGGCAGCGCGGGGGGTTGGGCGCCCTTGCGGAAGCGTGCGCGGAAGCGACGCTGAGCCGGCGTCTCGCGCTCACCTCGCTCGATTTTCAACTGCCGGTTGCCACGCCGCCCAAGATCATCTGCCTCGGGTTGAACTACGCCGATCACGCGGCGGAGGGCAACCACCCTGCGCCAACCTATCCTGCGCTCTTCATGCGCAGCGTCATGTCGCTCACGCCGCACGGCGCGCCGATCATACGGCCCGAATGCTCTGAGAAGCTCGACTACGAAGCGGAGTTGATGGTCGTGATCGGCCGGGGCGGCCGCCACATCCCGAAGGAGCGGGCGCTCGAGCACGTCGCAGGCTACAGTTGCTTCAACGACGGCTCGGTGCGCGACTATCAGCGCAAGTCCACCCAGTGGACGATGGGCAAGAACTTCGACTCGACCGGCGGATTCGGTCCGTGGCTCGTCACGGCGGACGAGCTGCCGCCCGGGGCGAAGGGCTTGCGGATCCAGTCGCGGCTGAACGGAAAGGTGATGCAGGACTCGAACACGGACCAGATGATTTTCGATGTCGCCACGACCATTGCGATCGTGAGCGAAGGCATGACGCTCGAGCCGGGCGACCTCATCGCGATGGGGACGCCCTCCGGGGTCGGCTATCCGCGCAACCCGCCGGTCTTCATGAAGCCGGGAGACGTGGTCGAGATCGAAATCGAGGGAATCGGTGTGTTGCGCAACCCGATCGTGGCGGAAGCCGCAACCCGTTAGCGCGTCGCGGCGCGAGTCGCAGAAGACCCAGGAGCGATCAATGGTAGTGGTGAAGCAGAAGGCGGTTGTGACCTACAAATTCGTCGCCGAGGCGACCACGCATTCGCGCACCGACGTGAAAGTGCGCGACGTGAGCTCGGTGATCGACGAGCCCGTCGAGCGGGGCGGCACCAACCAGGGGTTGTCGCCGACCGAGACGATGATGGCGGGGTTGCTCGGCTGCACGAACACGATTTTCCACAAGTGCGCGGACAAGCACGGCGTCAAGCTGCAGAAGATGAGCATGCGCCTCGAAGGGCAGCTCGACCGGCGCGGCGTGCTGCTCGAGGAAGAGGTCGACGTGCCGTTTCCGAAGATGACGCTGTTCGTCGACATCGTGACCGACGCGCCCGACGCGGCGGTCGAGGCGGCCAAGACCGACCTGCGCAAGTTCTGCGCGGTATCGAAGGTGATCCGCGCCTGCGGGACGGACTTTCAGGAGGTCTGGACCGTCACGCGCCCCTGAGGCGCGCGGGCTATTTTCGCGCGGCGCGTCCCCGCCGCGGAGGCGCCGCGGGTTGCGATGCGGCGTCCATGCATTCAAGGATGATCTTGGCGGTGCGCTGGAAATGGGCGTCGAGCTCGCGCACGGCGGTCTCGGCGTCGCCTTCGATCGCGGCCTGGACGATTGCGCGGTGCTCCTCGGCCTCGTTGCGCTCGGGGTAGATCTTGGCGACCGCGAGCTGCCGATGGCGATAGGCCTGATCGATCAGGCCTTCGCAGAAAGCGAGCAGCCAGCGCGAGCCGCAGTTGCGGATCAGCGCAATGTGGAATGCGCGGTGCAGCCGTTCCCACTCCGGATTGGTCGCGCCGGGATCGATCGCGGAATCTGTCGGAAACGACTCGGAGTTGAGCGACCGCGGGACGCGTGAGAGACGGTGCAGGGCGAGAACCAGGCCTTCCTCCCACTCCGGTGTCCGCGCGGCGATCGATTCACGCAGCGCGATCGCCTCCACCCAGCAGCGCGTCTTGATGAGCTCGCGCAGGTCGTCCGCGGAAATCGACGCGACGTAGAAGCCGCGCTGCTCGCGCCGGTCGACGAGGCCATCGGAAGAGAGTCGGCTCAGCGCCTCACGCACCGGCGAATTGCCGACCTGGTACCGGTCGCGAACGAACTCGACCTGCAGCTTCTGCCCCGGTCGCAGGGCGCCACCGAGGATGTCGCGGCGGAGGCGCTCGTAGACCGCGGTCGCCAGCGTGCTCGGGCTTCCGGCGGAAGGTGTGTCTGCCGCGGCGGCATCAGCTCGCGGCGCGTCGATGTCAATCAGCGGATCGTTCACCGTAAACCTGCTCTACACCTCGAATTCGGCCCACGCCGAAATGCCGCGCGGGGCGTCGTCGATATTCAAATTTGCGGTAGGCCGAATTTGCGGTAATAATGCCATTGCTGGCGATAATATCGACAAAAGAGCGCAGAGATTCATTCTGCACGCGCGCGCGCCGTTGAGCAAGCTTAGTCCCGTCCCACCCGGCCCTCTGCGCGGATGCGGGCGTCAACCGGAAGGAGGAGATCACATGACCATCAGAAGACTACTCACCAGCCCGCTGGGCATAGCGGCGTTCGCAATTGGCGCCGCGATGGCTGCGCCCGCCCAGGCGCAGCAGACGATCAACCTGACCGCGATCGACGGATACCCGCCGCGCGCGCTGTGGGTGAAGGAGTTCATCGATTTCTACATCCCCGAAGTCGACAAGCGCCTCGCCAAGGACGGCAAGTACAAGATCCGCTGGAACCAGGCGTGGGGCGGCCAGATTGTCAAGCCGCCCGGTGTCCTGGAAGGGATCCAGAAAGGACTCGGCGACATCGGGATCGTGACCACCGCGATCTATGGCGACAAAATGAAGGTCATGTCGGTCGCGTACATGACGCCGTTCACCACGACCGACCCGGCGCTGGTGGCGAAGACGATCGACGAGCTCGCCGACAAGTTTCCCGGGATCAAGAAGACGTTCGATTCCTACAACCAGGTCTATCTCACGAACTCGGTGGTCCTCGACAGCTACCAGATGTTCTCCAAGAAGGAGGCCAAGGTCCTCACGGACTACGCGGGGATGAAGATCGCGAGTGCCGGCCCGAACCTCCGTTATCTGCCGCCGACCGGCGCCGTGGGGGTTGCCGGCAGCCTGAACACCTACTACAACCTGATCCAGACCGGAGTTGTGGACGGCTGCATGCTGTGGCCGGAAGCGGCGGCCACGTTCAAGCTCGCTGAAGTCGCGCCCTACATGATGAAGGCGGACATCGGAACGATGAACAGCAAGGTCGTCTCGGTGAACAGCGACACCTGGAAGAAGCTGCCGCCCGAGGTGCAGAAGGTCCTGGGGGATGTGGCCATCGACTACCGCGACCATCTGGCGAAGCTCGCCGCGAGCCTGGGCGACGAAAGCCTTGCGCAATACAAGAAGGCGGGCGGCAAGGTCGTAGTCCTTTCGAAGGCCGACCGGAGCAAGTGGGCAAAAGCGATCCCGAACATCGCGCACGAATGGGCGCAGGACCTCGACAAGGCAGGCCTGCAGGGAACTGCCATGCTCTCGTATTACATGGACAAGATGCGCGCGGCGAAGCAGCCCCTCGAGCGCCAGTGGGACAAGGAAGACTGACCGGCGCCCCGCGGACCGCGTGACGCGCGCATGAGCGACGCGAATCCCGGAGCGGGCGCGCAGCAATCAGACCGCCTCGGGGCGTTCGACCGGCTCGTCGTCGGAATGAACGCCCTGGGGTCGTTCTGGATCCTGCTGCTCGTCCTGCTCGTCACTTCCGACGCGCTCGGGCGGACGTTCCTGAACCATCCGATCGAGGGCACGCACGAGATGATCCAGATCTCGGTCGTGGGCATCGTCTTCCTGCAGCTCGCCGACACCATCCGGACGAGCCGGCTGACGCGGTCCGATTCGATTCTCGGCATCTTGAATCTGCGCTGGCCGCGCGCCGGTGCGGCGCTGGAGTGTGCCTTCGCCCTGCTCGGCGCGGTGTTCATGGGCATCGGCCTCTGGGGATCGGTGCAGCTTTTGCAGGAAGCGATCGACCGGGGCTCCTACATCGGGAACGATGGTATTTTCACCGCCCCGGTCTGGCCCGTGAAGACGCTCATCGTCCTTGGCCTCACGGTGTGCCTGATCCAGTTCCTCAGGATCGGGTTCAGCGCATTCCGGGAAGCGCGTCATCATCATACCGACGTGACCTGAGTCGATCCGAGGCGCGCTCGCACGGCGGCCCAAGTCCTGGCGCCTGCCGAGTAGCGTTCGTGTCCAACATCATGAAACAGGGATCCACAATCATATGGAGGTGACGAGTGTCACGGTCGGCATCGCGTCGGTGGTGGCGATCGTCATCCTGATCTACTCCGGCGCGCACATCGCCATCGCGCTCGGCATGATCTCGTTCGTCGGCGTGGTGTTCCTGAAAAACGCGGAGATCTCGTTCAGCCTGCTCTCGCTGGCGATCGCCGACTCCGTCTCAGAAGAGACGTTTGCAACGGTTCCGCTGTTCGTGATGATGGGACTGGTCGTGAGCCGGGCGGGGCTCGGCCGCGACGTCTACGAGTTTGCGAACGAGCTCTTCCGGCCGGTGCGCGGTGGGCTGGGCATGGCGACCGTGGCCGCGAACGCGATCTTCGCCTCGGTGACGGGCTCCTCGATCGCGTCCGCCTCGGTGTTTTCCAAGGTCGCAATTCCGGAGATGCTGCGATATCGTTACGGCCGGCGTTTCGCCGTGGGAATCGTGGCGGGAAGCTCGGTGCTCGGCATGATCATTCCGCCGAGCGTCATGCTCATCATCTACGCGGTCGTCACGGAGCAGTCGGTGGGCGCGATGTTCCTTGCCGGCGTGTTTCCGGGCATTCTGCTTGCCGTGGCGTACTGCATCGCCATTCCGCTCTTCATGGCCATCGCGCCCAAGTTCGTCGGAACCGACATCATCCGCGGCGAAGGGCTCGATCTGCGTACGCTTCTGCGGGACAGCTTCAGCAAGCTCGGTCCGATCGTGGTGCTCGTGCTCACCGTGCTGGGCGGGATCTACGGGGGCGTCCTGACGCCGGTGGAAGCGGGGGCCGCGGGAACCGTCGTGGCGATGATCCTGGGTGCGGTCAAGCGGCGTCTGTCGGTCGCGGCAATCTGGAGCGCACTCGTCGATACCGGTCACATCACGGCCAACATCCTCTTCCTGATCATCGCCGCGTCGATCTACAGCCGGATGCTCGGCATCGCGGGCCTGCCGACCGTGTTCGGCGAATGGGTCACGTCGCTCGGCATTTCGTTCGCCGGTTTCATGGCGCTCTACGTCGTGGTGCTCCTGCTGCTCGGAACGATCATCGACACGGCCTCGATCATCCTCATCGTCGTGCCGCTCTTCCTGCAGGCGCTCGAGCCCTTCAATATCGACCTGATATGGTTCGGGATCATCACCGTGATCGGCGCGGAGATCGGCCTGCTCACCCCGCCCTTCGGCATATCGTGCTTCGTCATCCGCGCCACGGTCGACGATCAGTCCATCACGCTGAACGATGTCTTCATGGGTGCGCTGCCGTTTGCCGTGGTGATGCTCGGCGTGCTGGTGATCCTGATCGCGTTCCCCCAGATCAGTCTCGTGCTGATCTGACAGGGGGCGGTCCTGTGTGGAGTCGTGCGCGACGCGTCGACCCCGAGGACCGGCTATTGAATTCAAAGAAGCGCCGGGAAGGGCGCCGCACATTCAACCGAAGGAGGACTGTGTGATGTTTACTCGAAAGCTTGCCATACTCACCGCGCTGCTGGCCCTGATTGCGGGGCCGGTTCACGCGCAATCCAAGGCGGCCCCGGCCGGGCCGGATTTCAAGGTCACGCTGCTCGGAACCGGCAGCCCGGCCCCGGTAATGAAGCGCTTTGGACCGGGAACACTTGTTCAGGTCAACGGCCAGAATCTGGTGTTTGACGTCGGCCGTGGTGTGACGCAGCGGTTGTTTCAATCGAAGCTGAAACTCGGCGATGTCGATGCGGTGTTCCTCACGCATCTGCATTCGGATCACGTCGTCGGGATTCCCGACTTGTGGCTCACAGGCTGGCTTCGGGCCGCTTATGCGGGCCGCGAAGGGCCGTTCGTGATCTACGGTCCCACGGGCACGACCAACCTGATGGCGGGTCTCGAGAAAGCGTATGACTGGGATATCCAGACGCGCATCAAGGACCAGAACCTGCCCGCCGCCGCGGTAGCTGTGAAAGCAACCGAGATTTCGGCCGGAGCCGTGTACGAAAAGGACGGCGTCAAAGTGACCGCCTTCGACGTGAACCACGGGGACATGATCAAACCGGCTTTCGGATATCGAATCGACTTCGGCGGGCGATCCGTGGTGATCTCCGGCGACACGAAGTTCGAAGAGAACCTGATCAAACACGCCACGGGAGTCGATCTGCTCATTCATCAGGTTGCCGCCGCGCGCCCAGAGCTGCTGAAGATCCCGCTGTTCAAGGTGATCATGGCCCACCACACCAGCCCGGAAGAGGCGGGCACAGTGTTCTCGCGCGCGAAGCCGAAGCTCGCCGTCTACTACCACTTCGTGCTGCTCGGCACGCCGAAGATCAAGCCGCTCAGCGAAGCAGACGTCCTGGAAATGACCCGCACGACTTACAAGGGACCGCTCATGATCGGCGAGGACCTGACCGCGTTCATCATCACCGCAGACGAAGTCAAGGTCATCGAGCCGCCGAAGAAGTAGCGCGCGGATTCTGCGCTATCCTTCCCTGGTCGGCGATTGCGCCGATCAAGGAAGGAGATTTCCCCATGAACGACGCCTTCATCTGCGATGCCGTACGCACGCCGTTCGGCCGTTACGGCGGCACGCTCGCCACGATCCGCGCCGACGATCTCGCCGCCATTCCCATCCGGGCGCTTGTCGAGCGCAATCCTGAGGTGGATTGGGGCGGACTCGACGATGTTATTTACGGCTGCGCGAACCAGGCCGGCGAGGACAATCGCAACGTCGGCCGGATGGCGCTGCTGCTCGCCGGTTTACCCCAGGAGGTGC
>JAABRB010000186.1 GCA_011391185.1 Betaproteobacteria bacterium | reverse complement strand
CGCTTCGCAGAATGGACCCCAGATTTCCCGCATCCTGGACGCCGTCGACGAGCACGGCATCGCCGAGATGATCCGGAAGTGGCGCAGGCTCGGGTGTCGGCACGATGGCCATGATTCCGACCGGCGTGGAGACCTGCGCCACGGCGTCGAAAAGCCGATCACTCAGGATGACGCGCGTTTTCGCGGCAGTTCCGCCGAAGAGCTCACGGGCCTCCGGCCGGGCGTACCCCGTTTCACTGACGATCAGCGCGTCGGCCGATGCCCCGCTCGCACGCCATGCTGCGATCAGATGGGGCCCGTCGAGAATCGCCCGGCCCCGGGCGCGGCGCTCGCGGGACGACGTGGCAAGGCGCAGGAGCAACTTGTACCACGCGTTGTCTCGCGACTGGATGCGCTTCAAAAGCGTCCTCCCACCTCACCCCCCGCCCCTCTCCTCTGGCAGGAGAGGGGAGCGTCGTGTGCGGCTTAGCCGCACGGGTAACGGTCCATCACTCGCCAAGTGCGCAGGTCCGGAAGCCGGCAAAGACGTCGTCGCGGTCCGGCGGGAAGAAGTTTCGCCAGGTATTGCGAATCAACCGCTGCGGTGTCGCAAAGCTGCCGCCCCGCAGAACCTTGCGCGTACCGAACCACGGCGCGGAGTATTCCTTGTACGGGTCGGCGACGAACCCCGGAAACGGCTCGAAGGTCGTGGCCGTCCACTCCCAGACATTGCCGAGCAGCTGGCGGCAGCCGCGTGGCGAGTCGCCCGCTGCGAAGCCGCTCGCAGGCGCCGGCGCATTGCCTTCGAGATTGGCGTGCCGGGAATCGGGCCGGCCCGCGCTCCATGGCGTGAGGGGCTTGTCGATCGACCGTCCGTCGCAAGCGGCGTATTCCCACTCCGCCTCCGTCGGCAATCGTCGGCCGGCAAAAGCGCAGTAGGCCTCTGCCTCGTGCCAGGTGACGTGAACGACGGGTTCATCGAGTGCAAGTGGAACCCAGGTTGCGAACCTGCGCTGCTGCCGACTTCCGCCGGCTTCGCGCCAGTATCGGGGCATCGTCGCAGACTGTCCGGTCCGCCAATTCCACCCTGCCTCGCTCCAGAACTCGCGGCGTCCGTAGCCACCCGCCGCCACGAACTCGAGAAACGCCTGATTGGTGACCTGGCACCGCGCCACGCGAAACGGTCGGACGGTCACTTTGTGCGCCCACTTCTCGTTGTCGTGAACGAATCCGCTACCCTGATTCGCGCCCAGCATGAATACGCCGCCCGGGAACACCGCATCGCCGGAATCGCCCACTACCAATTCTATCGGCGTTGCCGCAGCTGCGACGGACGGGGCATCGTACGCAAGCGTCTGGCGCGTGTAGTGAAAGGCCTCGGCGTGCATGTCCTCGTGGCACGCGGAGAGCTCGGCGAAATAGAGCAGTCGTTCGTCATCAGGTCGACGCTCGAGCGATTCGAGCACCTGCTCGAGGACCCTGGCAAGGTAACGGTGCGTGGCGCCGCGATCGGGCAATGGAAGATCCCAGCGGACGTCGTGCGGAATCGCGGTCGAATCGAAGAGCGCGTCCGCGCCCTCGAGCATACTCGGTGCGAGCTGGCCATCCGGCCGCATCCGCAGACACCAGTGCTCCTGGAACCACCCGACATGGCCGATCTCCCAGAGCACGGGATTGACGATCTCGAGCTTCGGCCCCAACAATCGGGTTTCGTCCAGATCGGCCGTCAATGCTTCAACCCGATTACGCGCGGCGACGAGGTGCTCCGCCACCTCTACAGCCGGCAGACTGCCGGGTGGCGCCAGCGGGTCGAATGGATCGATGGCATGCATTTCCGTGCAGTTTAACCGACGACCCAAGACCATGAAAATCGTGATTGCCACCCCTGCCGCCGCGAGCTTCCGTACGGGAAACCGCCACACTGCGCAGCGATACGCGGCGTTTCTCCGTAGCGCCGGTCACCGGGTTCGCGTCGCGACGGAGTGGGACGGCACGCAATGCGATCTGCTGATCGCGTTGCATGCCGGAAAAAGCCATTCGTCCATCGCGCGATACCGCTCCGCGCGCGCGGACGGTGCGCTGGTCGTCGTCTTGACCGGCACCGACTTGTACCGGGATATCCAGGCGAGCGCCGACGCACAGGCGTCGCTCGGCATGGCAACGCTCCTCGTTGTTCTGCAGGACCGCGGTCCCGCAGAGCTCCCCGCGCGCCTGCGGGGCAAGGTACGCGTGATCTATCAGTCGGCCGACACGAGGGGGTCACCTGCCCCGCCGCGCGGGAAGTTCCGGTTGGCCGTTTTGGGTCACCTGCGCGAAGAAAAGGATCCGTTCCGGACGGCCTATGCGGTCCAGGAATTGAGGGGAATCCCCGACCTCGAAGTGATCCATCTCGGCGACGCGCTGTCGCCGGCCATGGCTCACGAGGCACGCCGTCTGATGCGGACAGACTCCCGGTATCGCTGGCTGGGCGGCGTCCCGCATGGGCGGGCGCTCGACTGGCTCCGACGCAGCCACGCGCTCGTGGTGAGTTCCCGAATGGAAGGTGGTGCAAACGTGATTTGCGAAGCTGCCCGCATCGGTGTTCCAGTGCTGGCCTCGCGCATTTCGGGAAATATCGGGATGCTCACGCGCCAGTACCCGGGCTTCTACACGCTCGGCAACACCCGGGCCCTGGCGCGGCTCGTTGCACGGGCGCACCGGGACCACGACTTCTATCGCGGCTTGCAGCGCGCGATGGCGACACGCAGCCCCCTGTTCACGCCGGCCGCCGAGCGCCGGGGATTGCTGTCGGTCGTGCGCGAGGCGGTGCGCAACGTCCGTGCCGGATGAAAGTCTCTACCGGAGACCGTCCTCGCGCGGGATGCGGCTCGCGTTCGAAAGCACCTCGCGTACCGGCCTGAAGCTGCGACGGTAGATCTCGCACGCTCCATGCTCGCGTAACGCGATCAGGTGCCCCGGTGTCGGGTAGCCTTTGTGGCGATCCAGTCCATAGTGCGGATAGCACTGATGCAGCCTCAGCATCTCCGCGTCGCGCTCGGTCTTGGCCAGGATTGACGCGGCGGAGATCACCGCCACCTTCGCATCGCCATCCACGATCGCACGGGACGATATGCCGACATCGGGGCAATGCAATCCGTCGACGAGAACACGGTCGGGCGTGACTGCCAGGGCGCGAATGGCACGCTGCATTGCGAGGAGCGTCGCGCGAAGGATATTCAGTCGATCGATTTCTTCCACGGAAGCGCTGGCCACCGCCCAGGCGAGCGCGCGCTCACGGATGAGCGAAGCAAGCTCGAGGCGACGCCGTTCGGTCAGGCGCTTCGAATCGTCCAGCCCGTCGATGCGCCGCCGCCGGTCGAGAATCACGGCCGCCGCATACACCGGTCCGGCAATCGGACCGCGACCTGCTTCGTCCACTCCGCAGACCGCGGCCTCCGCGTCAGGCCGGCCCACGAGTGCCCTCCACACCCAGATACGGAAGCAACGCACGCGCCGCCGTCTCGGCGGCGTCCCGGCGCAGTGCTCCGTGCAGCGCCGTGAATCGGTCGCGCATCGCGTCGCGCGCCGGCTCGTCGAGCAGCAGATTGACGAGCGCCTGCGCGAGGTTGTCCGGCGTCGCCGCGTCCTGGACAAATTCAGGCACGACGGACTCGCCGGCAAGGATGTTGGGAAGCCCCATGTGCTTCACGCGTATCAGCCGGCGTCCGATTGCGTACGAGAGTGGAGCGACACGATAGGCGATGACCATGGGCCGCCCCACCAACGCTGCCTCCAGCGTCACCGTGCCGCTCGTGGCGAGGGCGACGTCACATGCGGCCAGCGCTTCCTGTGCGTGCCCGAACAACAGAGACATCGGCAGGTCGCGGGCGTGTTCGCGATAGAGAATGCCTTCGAAGAGGTCCCGGGTCTCGCGAGTGACGAGCGGAACGAGAAAACGCGCCTCGGGTACCCGTTCGAGCACCTGGCGCGCGGCCCGTACGAAGGGGGGTCCCATTCTTTCGATCTCGCTTCGCCGGCTGCCGGGCAGGACCGTGATCACCGGCGCGTTCCGGGGCAGGCGCAGCTCCTCGCGCACGGCGGCCTGGTCCGCTTCGGCTGGAATCTCGTCGGCCAGCGGATGACCGATGAAGGTTGCGGGAATCCCGGCAGACCGATAGATCGGTTCCTCGAAGGGAAACAGCACCAGCATGTGGTCGACCGCGGCGCGGATGGTCCGGATTCGCCCGGATCGCCACGCCCAGACCGTGGGGCTGACCATATGCGCGGTCGTGAGCCCTGCGCGTTTGAGCTTGCGCTCGATCCCGAGATTGAAATCGGGCGAGTCGATTCCCAGAAACAGGTTTGGACGCAGGTCGAGAATTCGTCGAACGAGTGCCCTGCGTATCGCGAGAAGCTCCCGGAGGTGCGCCAATACTTCGACCAGGCCATGTACCGCGAGCTTCTCCTGCGGAAACCAGGACTCCAGCCCGGCGGCAACCATTCTGGGGCCACCGATACCGACGAACGACGCCCCGGGGATGTGCCGGCGGATCGCTGCGATGACCCCACCTCCGATCAGATCGCCGGACGCCTCCCCGGCAACCAGGGCGATGCAGGGACCAGCGGACATGGCCGTCAGTGCCTGCCTGCGTGCGTCGTCATGTCAACGCACGATTCCACGTGTCGCCGCACCGAGAAAATCCGCGAGAATCCGCAGCTCGGGCAACTCGGCGACCTGTGTCGCGATGCTCGCCTGAGCGTCCACGAGGGTGAGACCGCTCCGGTACAGGAGCTTGTACGCGCGCGTGATCCCGTCGATCGTCTCTTCCGCGAATCCGCGCCGGCGGAGCCCCTCGGCGTTGATTCCGAACGTCTTCGTCGGATTTCCCGCCGCAGTGACGTACGGCGGAAGGTCCTGGCGAAGGATCGTCCCCCCCCCGGTCATGCTGTGGGCGCCAATCCGAACGAACTGGTGCACGCCCGTGAAACCGCCCAGCACCACGAAATCCTGCACGAGAACGTGCCCGGCCAGCTGCGTGTTGTTCGCGAAGATCGTGTTGCTGCCGACCTGGCAATCGTGGGCGACATGACAGTACCCCATGATCCAGTTGTCGTTCCCGATCCGCGTGACGCCGGCATCCTGAACCGTTCCAGTGCTGAAGGTGCAGTATTCGCGGATCGTGTTGCGGTCGCCGATTTCGAGGCGCGTCGGCTCTCCGCCGTATTTCTTGTCCTGGGGTGCGCCCCCAACCACGGCAAAGGAATGGATCCGATTCCCGCGCCCGATCCGCGTGCGCCCTTCGATGACAACGTGCGGGCCGATGGAGGTGCCCTCCCCGACCTCGACGTGTTCGCCAATGATCGAATAGGCGCCAACGTCGACGTCCGCAGCGATCCGTGCGCCCGGATGAACGATCGCGGTCGAATGAATCATGCGTCGCGCACGGTGCACATCAGCCTGGCTTCCGCGACGAGAATCTCGCCGACCCGGGCTTCGGTCGCGAATTTCCAGATCCCGCGCAGGTGACGCTCGATTCGCGCGTGCAGCATCAGCTGGTCTCCCGGGCCGACCGGGCGCTTGAAGCGCGCCTCGTCGATTCCGACGAAATATACGACGTGACTTTCGCCCGGCACCGCACCCAGGGTCTGGAACGCGAGGATGGCCGCAGCCTGCGCCATCGCCTCGATGATGATGACGCCGGGCATGATCGGGTGGTGCGGAAAGTGCCCGGGGAAGAACGGCTCGTTGATGGTGACGTTCTTGAGCGCTACCAGTCGCTTGCCGGGTTCGCACTCCAGCACCCGGTCAACGAGCAGGAACGGGTAACGGTGCGGAAGGCTCTCCAGAATCTGCTTGATGTCCATCGCGTTCACTTCCCGTTCTCCCGGTCGGAGAGGCGCCGTTCCAGCGCACGCAGCCGTTCCGACATTCTCTCGAGGTTGCGCAGCATCGCGACCGTGCGCCGCCACTCGCGCGCGGGCGTCGCCGGAATGACCGAAACGTATGTTCCTGCCGATTCGATGGATTTTGTGACGACCGTTCCGCCCGCGATGATCACACGGTCCGCAATATTGAGATGCCCACCTATCATCGCCGCGCCGCCGATCATGCATTGGCGCCCGATGCGAGTGCTGCCGGCGATGCCTACACAACCGGCGATCGCTGTATTTGCGCCGATCCGTACGTTGTGCCCGACCTGAATCTGGTTGTCGAGCTTCACACCATCCTCGATCACGGTATCGTCCAGCGCCCCGCGATCGATGGTGGTGTTTGCGCCGATTTCCACGTCTGCCCCGATCCGGACGCGCCCCATCTGCGGAATCTTCAGCCACGCGCCGGCCTCCGGGGCGTAGCCGAAGCCGTCCGCACCCACCACGACTCCCGAGTGCAAGGTCGCGCGCTCGCCGATGTCGCATCCCGGGTAGACGGTCACGCCGGCGTGGAACTGCGCCCCGCCGCCGATCCTCACCTTGCGTCCGATCAGGCATCCGGACCCGATGCGGCTCTGCGGGCCGATCTCGACGTCCTCCTCGATCACGCAGAGCGCGCCGACCGACACGTCGGGTGCGAGACGCGCACCGGGCAGTACGACTGCGCTGGCATGAACGCCCGGCGGCGCGGGTGGCTCCTCGTGATAGAGCCGTGCGACCTTCGCGAAGAACAGGTAGGGGTCCGCGCAAACGATGCGCGGCAGCGCCGTGGCGTCACGCTCGCTTGGACCGACGATTACCGCGGATGCCCGGGTCCCGGCAAGTTCATCGCGGTAGCGGCCATGGGAAAAAAATGAGATGTCGCCGGGCTGCGCAGTGCGCAGGCTGGCGAGCCGGGCGATGACAGGATCCTCGCTGCCGAGAACCTCGCCGCCAAAGCGCTCGGCCAGTTCCCCGAGGCGATGCTTCCGCTGCGTCATGACCACGCCCGGAACGCGCCGCCCCGGCTACTTGGCAGGCTTCGAATCGTCAAGCGCCTTGATCACCTTGTCGGTGATATCGATGCGCGGGTTCGCGTAGACGGCTTCCTGGAAGACGACGTCGTATTTTTCCTGCTCGGCGATCTGGCGTACGGCGCGATTCGCGCGTTCGAGCACCGTGGCAAGCTCCTCGTTGCGCCGCTGATTCAGATCT
>JAABRB010000019.1 GCA_011391185.1 Betaproteobacteria bacterium | reverse complement strand
GGTCGACGCGGGCAGCCCGTTCGGCATGATGCCGGTCGGATCCGAGGCGAACCACGTGCTGCGAGTCGAAAAGGGCTACATCGCGCTCGGCCACGAGGCCGACGGCATCGCCAATCCGCACGACCTCGGACTCGGCTGGACCGTGAAGGACGCGAAACCGGATTTCATCGGCAAATACGCGCTCGTGCGCGACGCGGCAGACGGCGGTACGCGCCCCCAACTCGTCGGGCTGCTCGCACACGACCCGCAATGCGTGCTCGCCGAGGGCGCGCAGATCGTCGGCATTGCGTCGCGCAACCTGTCGGGCAATGCGCAGGGTTTCGTGACCGCGAGCGTGATGAGCCCGGTGCTTGGCCGCTCGATCGCGCTCGCACTGCTCGACGATGGCCGGCGGCGCACCGGCGAAACGGTGCACGTTACCGTGGAAAGCGGCGCGGGCCTGGGGCACGTCGGCGCAACCGTGACAGCGCCAGAGTTCTACGATCCTTCCGGGGAGCGGTTGCGTGACTGAGCGCCGCGCATTCGATGCGCAGATTGCGCGGTTGCCGCTCGACGGGCTGATCAGCCTGCAGACCGGTGCCGATGTCCTACCCGGCATCGAGGCGGTACTGGGCATGGCGATGCCGCATGCGCCCGAGACGCTCGTCCGCGGCGCGTCGCTGGACGTGCTGCAGCTGGGACCGCAGGAGTGGCTGCTGCGCTTTGCGGTGGAGCGCGAGGCGCGCATGCTGACCGAGTTGCATGCGGCGACCGATGGGGTGCACGCGGTTGTCACGCTCGTGTCGGACGCCTGGGTCGGGTTCGGGGTGCGCGGCGCGGATGCCGCGGCCGTACTCGCCCAGGGATGCCCGCTGGACCTCGATCGACTGCCGGCGCGGCGCTGCGCGCGCACGCTGCTCGCGCGTACGCAGGTGCTGATCGCGCCGCTGGACGCCAAGCCGGGATTCGAAATTTGGGTGGAGCGCAGCCACGCGAACTACGTCGAGCGCTGGCTGGCAGCAGCTGCGAGCGGTACGCGCTGAACGCGCCGTGCTGCCCAGGCGCCCGCAGCCTGGATTTCGACGGCCGTTTCGTCCTGCGAGAAATAGCTGAATGCCCGCGCGACCTCGAGCACTTCGCGCGGTTGCAATCCGAGCAGCAGTTCGTCCAGCGCCTCGCGGATCGTGCCGCGCTCCGCGCTATCGGCGCGATGGAACGCGACCGCTTTCTGGCGAATGGTCGCGACGCGCGCGAACGCAGGCTCGCCGGCGCGCGTATCAGGCTGGATCGCCATTTTGGGGCGGATCGGTGCGTTCTGCGAGCTACGGACGCGACATGCCCGGCGTTCGCCCGCCGCTGCCGTGCGGAGAACCGCAATCATGTTCGTCTCGGCAACCGGAATCCGCTCGGTAGCGAGAAGGTTGCCGCAATATCGCCGCACTCGGCATTGCTCGCGGCAAGGGCCGGCCGTAACCTCGTTGCAATGACACCGCAACACACCGGCCTGCCGGGCGGCGGCGGCGCTCGTCAGCCATGAACGCCTGGGGCATCGACGCCGTCCATATCGAGATCGCAATGCGTCTCGTGGTGGCGCTCGCGATCGGCGGCCTGATCGGACTGGAGCGCAGCTACCACGGCCGCCCGGCGGGATTTCGCACCCATGCCCTCGTCTGCCTCTCGACCAGCCTGCTGATGCTCATTACCGTGTTCGAGGCGCGCTGGTTCCCGGCCGATGCCGGCAGCCGCGTGACGATCGATCCGACCCGGATGGCGCAAGGGATCATGACCGGCATCGGCTTCCTCGGCGCCGGTGCGATCATGAAAGAGGGACTGTCCGTGCGGGGGCTCACCACCGCCGCCTCGATCTGGATCACCGCGGCCATCGGCATCCTGGTGGGCATCGGCTTCTACGTCCCAGCACTGCTCGCGAGCGCCCTTACGCTCGGCGCCCTGTCGGGGTTCCGCTGGATCGAAATCAAGATCCCCGCACAGTTTTACGCGCACTTCACGATACGCTTCGCGGCGGCCGGTCGGATGTCCGAGCCGGAGCTGCGGACGTTGATCGCCGATCACGGCTTCACCATCGCCAATCTCAGCTATCGGCTCGACACCGGTGCGGATTTCTTCGAGTACCGGATGGTGATCCGCACTGCACGCGCGCGCAACGCGCGCGCCCTTACCGACACGCTGAGCACGCTCGTTTCGGTGAAGGAATTCCGTATCGCTCCGACGGGCGACTGATCCGCTTCCCGGACCGGGGGTTTGCGCGGATTTGCGCGGATTTGCGCGGATTCGGGTTCCCGTGTGTATTTCCGTAGCTTGATCTTACAATAGGGCAGCACCGATTCGGGGAAGCTGCCACGTGCCATTCAGACCACGCGATCCACGGGCTCGCGCGCTCTCGGGAAACCCCGACACCGCGGCGGTGAAGCGCCGCGCGATCGAACTGGGCGCCGACCTCGCCGGCATCGCGTCGGCCGCCACGCTGAATGCGTTTCCACCTGATCCGCGCTGGCCGCAGACTCCTGATCGCATCTCCCCCTACGTCAAGAGCGTGATTGTACTGGTGCAGCGCATTCCGGCCGGCGCGTTTCGCGCCAAGACCAATGTCCCGGTGCAGTACATGGACATGCTGGTGCTGCGCAAGATGGACAAGATCGCCTATCGGCTTGCCGATGAGCTCGAGCGGCTCGGTCACCCGAGCTTCGTGACCGCGGCGCAGGAAACCGACTGGGACTACAAGCGCGCCTCCTACGGTCGGCTGTCGACCCGCCATCTCGGGGTGGAAGCGGGCCTCGGGACGCTCGGCCTGGATGTCAACATCCTCACCCCCGAGTTCGGTCCGCGCGTCTATCTGACGGGCGTGCTCACCGAGCTCGAGCTCGAGCCCGATCCGCGCATCACCGAGCAGGTCTGCATCGGCGAATCGTGCAGCCGCTGTCTCCACGCCTGCCCGCCGAACGCGGTGCAACACTGGGGCATCGACAAGCGTGGCTGCGCCACCGAGGCCCAGGAGTTCGGCTTCATGACGATGCTGGAATTCATGGGACGCGTCATCGACGCACCGTCCGGAGAGCGTGCGCGAATGTTGAAGACCCGCGATCTCTTCGGCTTCTGGCAGGGGCTCCTGCGCGTGGTGGGCTCGTTCGGTGACTGCCCAAGATGCCTCGCGGTGTGCCCGGTGGGCAACGATTACCACGCGCATCTCGCCGAGCTGCACAAGGAGATTCCCGAGAGGACGCCCGAGACGGTGTCCATCGCGAAGCGCTTCAAGCAGGCGCGCCAGGATGGCGAGCCGGTGGCGGGTCTCTCGGAGTGGAACGTGCGCTGGGTCGGCCCGGACGGCTATCAGGGAATCGTCGCTCGGCAGCTCAAGGAATTCAGGAAACGGCAGAAGGAATTACGTGGAGACCTACCGGAAACCGCTCGCGGCGACTGACGTCAAGGCGAAGGCCCGCGAGCTCGGCGCCGATCTCGTCGGCATCGCCGATGGTGCGGCGCTCGACACTTCGCACATCACCGATCTTGACGGCGGACGGATCATCGTCCTCGCCAAGCGGTTGAGCGAGGGCGTCGCCCGGATCCGGCGCTGGGATGACCGGCACAAGTATTACAACGACGAGCTCACCCTCACCCATCTGGAGGAGACCTCGCTCGACCTCGTCTACTGGCTCGAGGACTGCGGCTATCCGGCGATCATCGTTCCGCCGACGCACGTCGATCCCGCCCGCTACCGGGACGACCCGGACGAGCACATCGAGCCGTTGCTCTCCCTGACGCACGCTGCCGTCGAGGCAGGACTGGGCACGCTCGGCTTCAATTTGCAGCTCCTCACCCCGGAGTTCGGTCCGCGGATTCTGCTGACGGCCGTGCTGTGCTCTGTCGAGGTCGAATGCGACCGGCCGATGGCCGATGCGCTGTGCCGTGGCCCGTCGTGCGGCCGCTGCCTCAAGACCTGCCCGGCCGATGCCGTGCGGCACTGGGAGCGCGATTGGCCGGCATGCGACCGGTACCGCTCGCCGCATGGCTTCGCCCAGCTCACCGAGCATCTGGACCGCATCATCACCGAAACCGTGCCGGACAAGCGCAAGCAACTGCTGCGGTCCGAGGAGAGCTTCAACCTGTGGCAGAGTATCCTGCGCGGTTCCGGCGTGATCACTGGATGCCGGCGCTGCGCCGACGTGTGCCCGGTGGGAGCGGACTACGAGTCGATGCTGGCCGACGCCCTCGACGAAATCCCGGAGAACACGCCGCAGAAAGAACAGAGAATCCAGTTCATGAGCAAAGACGCCGAATCCGGCGCCTACGCAGCCCAACGGCGCTGGATCGGCGTCCTGAAGAAGGGCTGACCGTGCCACTCGAACTTCCGAAATCGCGCGCCGCGATCCTCCGCATCCAGAGCGAGCGCAAGCGCGCCGCAGTCGAGCAGGCCCGGCGTTCGCCGTTCTGGCGTCCCAAGCTCGAGCACGTGCGGCTCGATCGGCTCGACGATCCGGAGGAGTGGCGCAAGATCCCGATTCTCGACAAGGACGCGCTGCGCGCGTTGAGCGATCGGCAGTTCTACGAAGAGTTCTGTGTTGCAGAGAACGACGGCGTCGCCGAGTACTGGCGCTCGGGCGGCGTCACCGGCAAGCCGCTCTTCTATCCGCGCAGCTTCCGGGACATCGAGTTCGGTCTTCTCTCGTTTTCCCGCGGGTTCGACTGCGCGGGTGCCGGGCGCGGCGAGCGCGCGCACGTTTCGTTTCCGCTGGGCATCCACCCGGTCGGGCAGATCTACTGCCGTTGCGCGACGGCGCGCGGCATCACCGTGAATTGGGCCGGATCCGGCACGTCGACGCCCTCCGCGCTGCAGCTCGAGCTGATACAGCGCCTCCGGCCGGACATCTGGCTCGGCATGTCGAGCTACGCGCTGCATCTCGCGAACCTCGCGGAGGCGCGCGGCATCGACCTCGCGAATTGCGGCGTGCGGCGCGTGATGTGCTCGGCCGAGCCGGTGTCGCAGGCGAAGCGCGACAAGATCGAACGCAGCTGGGGCGCGCGACTCACCGACACCTTCGGCATGACCGAAGCCGGGATGATGGGCGCGGAGGACCAGCCGGGCCACGGCTTCCGCGTCTGGAGCGACATGTACGTCATGGAGGTCCTCGACCCGGAGACGCTCCTGCCCGTGAAGGAAGGCGAAATCGGCACGCTGGTGGTCACGGCACTCTGGACCAACAACGTGACGCCGTTCTTGCGCTGGAGTTCGGGCGATCTCGTGAGCTACAACGAGGCCGACGACGGGGTCGGTCCGTATTCCGTCTTTCCACGCATCACGCACGCGCACCGCACCTCCGGGTTCTTCAAGGTACGCGGCATCAACCTGGGTCACCAGGATCTCGAGGACTTTCTGTTCCGCCGAGCCGAGATTGGCGACTTTCTCGCCGAGGCAGTGAACGAGGGCGGCCTGGACGTGCTGCGACTCTCGATCGAAGTCCGCCGCGACGCCGACGCCAATGCCGTATCCGCCGCTGTGACGGCGGACGTCAAGGCGCAGTTCGAGCTTGCGCCGCAAGTCGTCGTTCTCGAAGCCGGCACGCTCGCGCGCGCGTTCGAAGCCAACATCAAGGCTGCGCGCTTCGTCGACCGGCGGAGCAGCTAGAACACCGATAATGGAGCACATGATGGCCGAGCCGCAGATGGTTGATCCCCACGACGTCGTCATGACCGGCGAGAATTCGTTCATCCGACTTTCGGACGATGGCGGCAAGACCCTCGTGGATCGCGTGAGCCACTGGCGCGTGCTGTGGTCCCCCGCCGGACAAGGGCATGCGCTGTTCATCGAAAGTCCGCTTGCCGGGAAAGGGCCGCGGATCTTCGCCGACAACGCCGGCGTCGCGCGGTTCCTCCAGCGCACGATCGAGGTCCTGCTCCACAAACCGTTCGCCGACGAGTCGCTGCCCGTGACGGACGCGCAGTTCCAGCGCACCGGCGACTCGCTCAGCACGGTGCAGGAGCGCATCGTGTCCCGCGAAGGCGAAATCATCTTGAGCTATTGGGACCTGATGGCCCCGTTCGTCCTCACCATGCCGCCCGGTGCGATGAACCGTCCGATCGGCGTCTACAGCACCTTTCTGCCGGCGCGCAGTGCGCAGCTCTCCGTGAACGGCAAGGCCGCGACGGCGAAGGTGTTCCTGCAGGACCGCTTCGGAAAACAGGCGTCGAGCTGTGTCCTGGCCTGGTCGGAGACATGGACCCGGCCGGCGGCGTAGTCTGAATCAGGATTGCCGCGCGACGCGTGCGCGACTACGCTCACGATTCCGCAACGTTCCCCAGGCGGCGCTTCATTCGCCGGTGCTGCCAGAGGGCGAACGCGATCGACGCGACCGAGGCCGCGAGGAGGGTCCCGGAAATTGGCCGCGTGAGAAAGAGCCAGATGTCCGGATCGGTCGTGATCGCCCGGATGAGGTTCGCCTCGATCTGATCTCCCAGCACCACACCGAGGATGAAGGGCGCGAGCGGAAACCCGAATTTGTACATGAGGTAGCCCACGACGCCGAACACCGCAAGGATGCGGACGATTTCCATGGTGTTGTTGAGCGCGTAGGCGCCGATGACGCAGAGCACCAGCACGACCGGAAAGAGGGCCGCCTGCGGGATCGTCACCACCCGCAGCATGAATCGCGCCGCAAGGGCGAGCACGATCACCATCAGGGGATGGGCAAGCAGGTACGCGGCAAAGATCCCGTAGGCGATGTCCGGATTCTGCATGATGAAAAGCGGCCCGGACTGGATGCCGTGAATCGTGAGCGCGCCGAGCATCACGGCGGTCACGGCATCGCCTGGAATCCCGAACGCCATGATGGTGACGAGCGATCCGCCGACGTTTGCATTGTTCGCCGATTCCGAGGCGATGATGCCTTCGGGCATGCCGGTGCCGAAAAGCTCCGGCGTCTTCGAGAGCTTTTTCGCCTGATCGTAGGCCATCATGTTCGCTGCGCTCCCGCCAACCGCCGGCAACACACCGATGAAGAGACCGATCACCGAGGACCAGGCGAGCGTCAATGGCCGCGCAAAGATGTCCCGGATCACGCTGACGTGCGACACCGCGAGGCTCGTGATTCCGGACAGTGCGTGCGTGGCCTGCCGCGTGCCCCCCATCTTCTCCACGTCGGCCATGATCTGCGCGAACGCGAACACGCCGATCAGCACGGGCAGGAACGGAATGCCGCCTTCCAGGAAATCGATTCCGAGCGTCAGCCGCGGCGTGCCGAGCACCGGATCGCTCCCGAGCACGGTGACCACGAGCCCGATCATGCCCGCGATGAGACCTTTGAGGAGCGAAGCCTCCACGAGCCCCGCAACCATCGAGAGCGCCAGGATGAAAAGCGAGAAGTACTCCCAGGGGCCGAAGGCAACCGCGAATGCGGCGAGCGGGCCGGTCACCGCGATGAGGAAGACGCCCCCGATCAGCCCGCCGAAGAATGATGCCCAGATGCCGAGCCAGAGCGCTCGCCCGGCCTCGCCCTTGCGCGCGAGCGGATACGCGTCGAAAGTCGTGGCGATGGACGAGGGCGTGCCGGGAATTCCGAGGAGCGTCGCGGTCACGAGGCCGCCGGCCGACCCGCCGACGTAGACACCGGTCATCGCCGCAAGTCCCTGCAGCGGATCCATGCCGAAGGTGAACGGCAGCACGACGATGACGGTCATCGTGATCGTCACGCCGGGAAGCGCCCCGCCCACGACGCCTGCCACCGTGCCCGCGAGCAGGGGCAGCAGGTACTTCAGCTGGAGCAGGTCGACGATGCCTGCGGCGAGCAGTTCGTACATGAGCTAGAAGTCGGTCCACCGCCCCCGCGGCAGGAGCACCGAGAGGTAATGCTCGAAGACGAGCCACGTCGCCACGGCGGTCAATGCCGCGAGCGCCACGACGCCGAGCCACGCTCGCGCGCTCCGGGGCGGGTCGAGCTGCGCTCGCAATCCGGCGACGAAGAGAAACGTCGCAACGCGAAAACCGAGATAAGGCAAGGCAACGACGTACCCGATGAAAATCGCGAAGGCGCCCAGGACGAGTGCGTAATTCGGCCGTGCGCCCGGCGGGGCCGCCGGAACGGCCGACCGGCGCCGGATCGAAAGGTGGTCGCCGACGACGAGCAGCGCGGCGAAGGCCGCCGTCACGCTCAGCAGGATGCGTGGATAAAATCCGGGACCGATCGCGACGAGCGGGTTGCGTTCGATGTCCCCCGTGAGGAAAAGCAGCACGAGGCTCGCCCCGAGCAGGGCGACCCCAGCGATGCCGTCACGGCTCAGCGCACGCACTGCGGGCCGCGCGTCAGCGCTTCAGCGCTTCAGCGCTTCAGCGCTTCAGCATGCCAAGTTCCTTCGCGAGGTCCTTGTTGACCGAATCGTTTCCCTGCAGAAACTTGACATAGCCCGCGACGTCGAGGTACCGAACGAGCGTGCCCTGCTTCTGCATCGCCGCGGCAAACTCGGCTTCCCTGGCCGCGGCGGCGCATGCCGACGCGAGCTTCGCCATCACGTCGGCCGGCGTGTCCTTGGGCGCGACGAGCCCGCGGTTCACCGCGTACGTGACGTCGATGCCGAGCTCCTTGAGGGTCGGCACGCTCGGCGCATCGGCGCTGCGGCTGTCCGAAGCGATGGCGAGGAACTTCATCTGGCCGGCGTCGACCTTGCCCTTCTGGGTCAGGTTCGATTCGGCGAGGTCGATGTGGCCGCCCAGCAGCGCGTTCATGCGCTGCGCGGTGCCCTCGTACGGCACGTAGCGGAATTTCACGCCGGCCGCCTTCTCGACGAGCGCCGGAAAGAAGTGGCTCGTGGAGCCGAGTGTCGCGCCCACCGTGATCTGGTTCGGCTTGCTCTTGGCGTCCGCAAGCATCGATTTCAAGTCGCTCCAGGGCGTCTTCGGACTCGCGGTGACGATGGAGGGCGTCGACGAGACGAGGCAGATCGGCTGGAAGTCGGTGTAGGCGACGTCCGCGACGCCGGTGTAGTAGGTGGAGTGGATCGAGTCGTGCATCGCGAAGATCGTGTAGCCGTCCGCGGGCGAGCCCTTCACTTCCTTGGCGCCCTTCGTGCCCGACGCGCCGCCGACGTTGGCAACGACGATCGTGCCACCGAGGTATTTCTGCATCAGCGGCGCGAACACGCGGTAGATGCTGTCGGTGTCGCCCCCCGCTGCCCAGGGCACGACGAGCTTGATCGGGCGGTCGGGGTAAGCGGCGATTGCGGGCAGTGCGGTAGCGACCAGCGCCAGTACGGCCAGTCGCGTGCAGCGAATCATGAGTCTCATGGTCCTTCCTCCTCGATCGACGGAATCGTTGGTTACGGCTCTTGTCGGCCGCGCCGGAATCTTACTCCCGGATCAACCCGGACGGCGAAGACCCCGTAGGCCCCGGAGGGGAGCGACCCCCTCCGGGCGGATCACGGGCAAGAAAGGTTACGAGGAGAGCCGCTCGTCGCGCGGTGCGATCTCGGTGACGAGGTCGCGCACGAGCGCCTTGTTGGGCAGCGGCTCGATGCGCATCGGGCCTGCCCGCATCCGCGCCGTGCAGGCGTAGACCGTCTTGCCGTCCAGCCGCACCATGCACTCCTTGCAGGAGTTCGCGTTGGTGCACGAGTAGCGGATCGCGAGCGTCGGATCGTGGTGCGACCGGATCCAGCGCAGCCCGTCGAGCACGGACTGGCCTGGCTCGAAAGGCACGTCCCACGACTCCTCCCGCGGCGCCTCGCCCGGGGCACCACGGCGAATGATGAGGGTCGCGCGCGCGCTCACGCCGGCACCGCCCGATTCTCGATGCGCAAGGCGTCGTCGGCGAGCGTGATGATCTGATTCACGCTCCACTGCCCGTCCAGCCCCGGACAATCCTCCCGCTGATGCGCGCCACGCGACTCGGTGCGTGCGAGCGCCGCGGTCGCGACGCATTCTCCGACCCGCGTCATGGTCTCGAGATCGAACCAGTCCGCGAGCATCCCGTCGAACGCGGTATCGGATGCGGGCTTGAGTGCGGGCAGCTCCCGGCGCAGGGCACGCAGCATGCCGAGCGCGCGCTCGAGGCTTGCCTGAGTGCGGAATGGGCCCACGTCGTCCTGCATGGTCGACTGCACCGCCTCGATCATCGCCGCAGGATTGAAACCGCGTCCCGGCGTGCCGTCCACGATCCGCCTGCGTGCCGCATTGAACGCCGTGGCGTCCGCGCACACCCGACCCCGCGCGGCATGCGCTGCGGCCGAAATACCGGCCTGGCTGCCGAATACGAGCGCCTCGGTGATGGCATTGCCCGATAGGCGGTTCGCGCCGTTCGCCCCGCCCACCGCTTCGCCGGCCGCGTAAAGCCCGGGCAGGCGCGTCGCCATCTTCACGTCCGTCCGAATCCCACCCATGTGGTAGTGCGCGATGGGCGCCACCTCCACCGCCTGCTTCGTGAGGTCGATGCCGTTCGCCGCCAGCCGGTCGATCACCGGCCCGCCCGCGGCGCGCAGCTCTGCCTCGGTGTAATGTTCGAACGACAGGTACGCGCCGCCATGCGGCGATCCGCGGCCGGCCGCGACCTCCTTCTCGATCGCGTAGGTGGCGATATCGCGCGTGACGACGTACTTGCCGTCGTCCTCGGACCCGTAGCGATGGATAAACTCCTCGCGCGCGCCGTTCAGCAGCCGCCCACCCAACTTGTAGCGGAATGGATCCCACATGATCGGATCCATGCCGATCAGCCGCGGCGCGAGATGCCCGATGGGGAAGAATTGCACGAATTCCATGTCGACGAGCTCGGCGCCCGCCGCGAGCGCCAGCGCATAGCCGTCCCCGCTCATGTTGAGCGACGCGCTGTTGCGGCGGTACATCCGTGTAAGGCCACCGGTCGCGACGATCGTGGCGCCTGCGGCAATGCTCACCGGCATGCCGGTGGGCAGGTGCAGGGCCGTGGCCCCGATGCACTCGCCATCACGCATCGCGAGCTCGCTCACCATCAGTTCGCCGATGCGGCGGATCTCCGGCGTGCGATTCAGCCGCGCGCGCAGTGTGCGCGAAACCGCCGGGCCGGTATTGAGATAATCGACATACACGCACCGTGGCCGGTCGTGCCCGGGTGCGAAGGCGCGCTTGAATGCGCCGTTTTCGCGCGCCCAGCCCACGCCCCATGCGTCCATTTCGCGAATGCGCGCGGGCCCGAGCTCGCACAGGAGCTGCGCGAGCGCCGGATCGCACAGCCCGCGGCCGGCGGTGAGCGTGTCGGCGTAGTGATTCTCCCAGTGGTCGAGCCCCTGCTCCTCGAGCGCGACCGCGACCGTCATCTGCGCCATGACGGTGGCGCCGCCCCGCCCGATGAGGCTGCGATCGGCGAGAATCACCGATCGGCCCGCGCGCGCCGCTTCGAGGGCCGCATACATTCCGGCGCCGCCCGCGCCGATGACGAGCACGTCGGCAATGACGTGGGTCGGGAGCGTCATCAGGCCCGCTCCTGCGGCGCGGCCCTCACGCCACCCTGCGTGCGGCCCCCGCGGCGAGCAGACCGGCCGCCACGAGCGCCTGGCGGATGCGCTCGATCTCCGCGGCGGGAAGCTTCATGAGCGGCGGGCGCACCGTCGCACGCGGTAGCTTGCCGAGCAGGACCAGCGCCTCCTTCATGCGGTTGTGCATGTCGACCGGCGGCTCGGCGTAGAACACCTCGACGGTCGGCCAGATGCGATCGTTGAGGCGCCGCGCGGTGGCGAGGTCGTTCGCCTGCACTGCGCGGAAGAGCTGCGCCTGCAGATCGGCGATGACCGAGCCGCTGCCCGACAGCAGGCCGTTGCAACCGAGCACCAGCGAGCTCATCAGCCAGGCGCTGTGCGTCGTGAGGACGTTGACCGGCGGCGTGCGCGACTGCAGCACGCGGACATGGCGTTCGTGCAGCGCGGGACTGGAGCACCAGTCCTTGATCGCGCGCACCGTGGGCACCGCGTCGAGAATCCCGATCAGCGTCGCGAGGGGATACCCCTGCCCGCCCGCCAAGGGATACTGGAAGAGAATCAGCGGCAGATCGGTGACGTCCGCGATCCGCTTGAAATGGTCGACCGCCATCGCGGGACGCTGGCCGAAGGTGTACACCCCCGAGGGAAACACCAGCAGCGCCGACGCGCCACCGTCGTGGGCCATCCTCGCAATGCGCGCGGCGTCGAGCGCATTCTCGGCATAGATCCCGTTCACGATCGGCAGCCGATCGCCGATTTCCTCCACCGTCATCGCCAGCACGCGCTCCTGCTCGGCGAAGGTGCATGAGGCGACCTCTGAAGCATGCGCATTGGTGGTGATCGCCGAGATCCCGTCGACGGAGGCAACGTCGCGCAAATGCGCATGGTAGGAAGCCGCATCGATCGAAAGATCCTCGTTAAACGGCAGCAGTACCGCCGGAATGACGCCGTGCGGCATGAAATCGCGATGTCTCGGCATGGTGCGCTCCTTCGCCTGAAATCCAGGCCCCAAATCCAGGCCCCAAATCCAGGCCCCAAATCCATGTCCCAAGTGTACCGCCGCGGCGCGCTCGGCATCCATCGCCGCATTATCGTTCGACCCGGAGATTGATCGATCCGGCCCCGACCCTCTATGATGCGTGATTCACCGGAGTGCTCGACGAAAGGAACGCCAGTGCTGCTCAGGAACAAGACCGTAGTCGTGGTGGGAGGCTCCTCCGGCATCGGGTACGCCACCGCCGAACTTTGCAAGGCCGAAGGCGCGACGGTGATCATCGCGTCGCGCCCCGGCGAAAAACTGAGTGCCGCGGCGAAGCGGCTCGGCGTGCGCGCGATCGCGGCTGACGTCACCAGCGATTTGGCCGTCGAGAACCTTTTCCGGGAATGTGGCACCGTGGATCACGTCGCCGTGACCGCGGCGCAGCTTCGCTCCGCGCACATCAGGGAGCTTTCCATGGAAGACGCCAAGGCGACGATGGAGGGCAAGTTCTGGGGCGCCTGGCGCGTGGCACGAAGTGCCAGCATCGCACCCGGTGGCTCGTTGACCCTCGTATCGGGCTTCCTGAGCGTGCGGCCCCGTCTCGCCTCGGCAATCGTCGGGGCGGCCAACGGCGCGCTGGAATCCCTCGCGCGCAGCCTGGCAATCGATCTCGCGCCGGTGCGCGTCAATGCGGTTTCGCCGGGCATCATCGACACGCCGATCCGCGCGGCGATGCCGGAGGCGGCACGCAAGGCCATGCTGGAGAACGTGGCGGCGGCCCTCCCCGTCAAGCGGGTCGGCGTCGGCGAGGACATTGCGCGGCAGATTTTCGCATTCATGACCATCGGCTTCATGACCGGATCCGTCGTCTACGTGGACGGCGGCGGTCTGATCGTCTGAGCACTCGAGGAAACGGAATGAAACTCTACTACTCGCCCCCGTCGCCCTACGCGCGCAAGGTTCGCGTGGCGGTGCTCGAGCTGGGCCTCTCCGACCGCGTCCAGGAGGTCGAGACGACCGTCGCGCCACACAAGCCGAACGAGGCGTTCGCCCTGAAAAACCCTCTGATGAAGGTTCCGGCGCTCGAAACGGATGAAGGCCTGGTGCTTTTCAACTCGCCCCTCATCTGCGAGTACCTCGACGCCAAGGCGGGCGGCAATCGCCTGGTTCCTGCGCATGGCGACAAGCACTGGAAGACCTTGCGGCGTGAGGCGCTCGGCGACGGCATTCTCGACGCGGGCATCCTGCGTCGCTACGAGCTGGCCGCCCGTCCCGAGCATCTGCGCTGGCCCGAGTGGCTGAAGGGACAGCAGCTCAAGATCGACTTCGCGCTGGACGCGGCCGAACGCGAGGCCGGGGGCTGGGGCAAGACGCTCGACATCGGCGACATCGCCATCGCGTGCGCCCTGGAGTGGCTCGACTTCCGTTTCTCCGACGACGCTTGGCGCAGCCGGCGGCCGAAGCTGGCGGAGTGGCTCGCCCAGATCGCCGCCCGCCCGTCGATGCAGAAGACCAAGCCGCACGCCTGACCGCGCCGCGCCTCGCGTGCGCGTCTTCACGCTCCGACAAAGGCGCCGATCAGTGCGCCGATGCCGATGAACCAGATCGGGTTGAGCTTCGTCGTCGAAGCAAGGAGGGCGGTCGACATCGCCACGGCGAGCGTCTTGCCGCCCGCGACGGTGCCCGTCGTCAGGATGAAGCCGCTCGCCAGCACGAGACCGACCGTGATCGGCGCAAGACCCTCTTTCACCGCGCGCAGCCACCGCGCCCCGCTCGCTTTCAGATCGGCCCGCACCGCGAGATAGGCAAGCAGCGACGACGGCAGGCAGAACGCGACGAGCGCTGCGATGCCGAGCCCGATTCCGCCGACGTACTGGCCGACGAGCGCCATCACCAGCACGTTCGGCCCCGGCGCGGCCTGGCTCAGCGCGACGGCGGTCGCGAACTCCGTGCCGGTCATCCACCCATGTTCGGTCACGACCAGCCGGTACACGTCGGGCAGTACCGCGTGCGCGCCGCCGATCGACACGAGTGACAGCATGGCAAGCTGGCCAAGCAACGTCGCGGCGGTGCCGAGCGCGTCCACGCTAACGCTCCACCCGCCAGGCAATCCACACGCCGAGCGGAGCAAGGACGAGCACCACCAGCGGTAGCGGCAGGTGCGCCAGCGCGATCCCCGCAAAGCTCAGCGCTCCGAACAGGATGACGAGCGGCCGCGGCTCGAGCGAATGCGCGAGCCGTACGCCCACCGAGACGATGAGGCCGGCCGCCGCCGCGCCGATGCCGGCGAACGTGCCCTTCAGCCAGGGGGCATCGGCAAACTCCAGATACGTCGCACCGAGCGCGAGGATGATCACAAGTGGCACTGCGAGGAGCCCGACGACACCCGCCAGTGCGCCGGCAGCGCCCCGGAACCGCATGCCCACCATGATCGACACGTTCACGATGTTCGGACCGGGCAGCAGCTGCGCGAGCGTAAGGATATCGGTCATCTCGCGGTCGGTGACCCAACGGTGCCGGTCGACCAATGCCGCGCGCGCATGCGGCATCACGCCGCCGAATCCGTAGAGCCCGACGCGCAGGAATGCGAGAAAGACGTCGCCCACAGTCGGCCGAAGTTCTCCGGCGACAGGGGCGGTGCGATCGGGGTCGGGCGTCATGCGTGCAATTATCGCCGCAAGCTACTCCCGTGGGATCGGCGCCCGCTTTCCGGCGCAGGCGAGGTCCGGCGATCGATCCAGGGCCCAGAGCGCTGCGAGCAAGTCGTCCGCGCTGGCGCGGTCGATGACACCCCCGGCCAGCTCATGAAATTTCGCGTCGAGCTCCGCGTCTGTCAGGGGCGCATCCGGATCGCCCCTGCGCGTCGGTTGCAGGAACGTTTCGCCACGACCGTCGTGGGTTTCCATGGTCACGCGCGCTGCGCGCTGCCGGGGAAAGAGCGCGTCGAGGTCGGGATCCACCGCCGTCTCGATGCGCGCCATCAGGGCGCGCGTCGCCGGGTCGGCGAGGTGCGCGGCGTCAAACGCCGCGAGCCGCACGCTGCCATGGACGAGCGCGGTCGCGACGACGTACTTCAGGCTGAAGCGCGCCTCCATCGCGGTTGCGGGGTGCTCGACTCCGGCGACTTCCAGGGCGGGGCGATACGTGCCGATCCGCACGCGAGCGAGGTCTGCGTGGCGCGCGGTCAACGTCTGCTGGAGCGCGAGGGCGCCGTCGATCGCGGCGAACGTGTGTCCGCAGCAGGCGTGGTTCTTGAACGTGATCCGCATGATGTGCCACTCGCGGCCAAGTGTGGCGAGCGCTTCGTCCCAGTCGGGCGCCTCGCCCATCGCACGTCCGAATCCGGCCTCGCCCTCCAGGATGTCGAGCGAGCCGGTCACGCCTTCGCGCGCGAGCAGCGCCGCGGTCAGTCCCGCTTCGGCGGCGCGCCCGGCGTGCAGCGGCTTGGACATCGATTCCATCCGGAACGCCTGCTGCAGGCCCGCCGCGAACGTCGCAACCGTCGCAAGCGCGTGCGCGAACCGGCGTGGCTCGAGCGCATAAAGCGCGGCGCAGGCGGCCGCTGCTCCGAAGCTGCCGATCGTTCCGGTGTTGTGCCAGTAGCGATAGTGGGCGCGGCCCATCGCCGCGCCGATGCGCGTCGAGACCTCGTAGCCGACCACCACCGCCCGCAGGAACGTCGCCCCGTCGGCGCCGATCTCCTGGGCAGCGGCAAGCGCTGCCGCAATGGTGGGCGCACCCGGGTGAAAGATCGCATCCTTGAAGATGTCGTCCACCTCGACGGTGTGCGCAGCAGTGCCGTTGATCAGTGCCGCCGCCCGCGCGGTCGCGCGACGGCCGCTCGCCAGCGCCGCGCCGCCGCGATCGAGTTCGTCGGCGAGGGCCCGCTCCAGAAGCGTCGCCGGCGGGGCGACGGCGCCCGGCAGCAGCGCAGCAAACCAGTCGATGACCGCGCGCTTGGCATGATGCAGAACCTCCGGCGGCAGTGGCTGCTCTCGAAGGTCATCCGCGAACCGCGCGATCCGCTCAACGACGTGCATGTCACTTCCCCTGCACGGAAAATGCGATCAATTCAGCGGCCACGGCAAGTCGACGTAATCCTGCAGCAGCCCGCGCGGGAAATCGAGGCTCAGGGCATGGCCGAGCACGAGGACGCATGCGATCATCGCGATCGTGAAGGCGGCGGTCATCCCCCAGCCGCGGCCGGCGCGCTTGCGGACGAACGCGAGAAAGAAGATCGCCACCGCCAGGATGTAGCCCACCAGCGCGGCGAGCGCGAAAAGGGCCGCGAACCAGGTGAAGCTCGGCCATGGGTTGGCGACGCCGGGCTCCCCGACGTGCGCGCCGGTGACTTCCTGGTCCTGATTGGCCGGATGGTCAACCCGGCGCCCGCTGACCGACCACAGGATGTAGCCTGCGGCGAGCAGTGACGCCGCGCCGATGCCCACCGGGAACACTGCCGCGAGGAACGATTGCTGCAGGCCGTTCGCAACCGCGTATGCGAACAGCGCCAGCAGGCCGGCCGTGAACAGGATCTGCGGCCGGCGCCGCCCCGCGGCCGGGTGCGGCGCGGCCGCCGCGGCCGCGCCGCTGCGCACCACGCCCTCCTCGCCGACGCGCGAGCGGGAACCCGCGAACACCGACACCACCGTGATCGCGGCGATGATGAGCACGCCGGGACGGGTCAGGAAGCCCCACGAGTAGAACTGCATCGCCTGGTAGAAATAGGTCTCCGCCTGGGGCGCGAGCACGAAGCCGATCAGGACCGCCGGCCGCGGCCAGCCGAAGCGGCGCAGCAGGATCCCGGTCAGGCCCACGGCGAGCAGCAGCACCAGGTCCGACAGGTCGCGGCGCGCCTGGAACGCGGCGAAGGTGATCACCACCATCATGAACGGCGCGATCAGCGTGAACGGGATCAGCGTCAGCCGCGCGATCGGACCGGCGAGGACCAGGCAGATTCCGGCGCCGATCACGTTGGCGACGTCGGTCGCGTTGGTTCTCACATCCTGGAGCCGCCCGCCGAGCGTGAGCCGCGTCCCGGTCGAGAATTGCGAGAAGTGCTGGATATAGCCGCCGTTGCTGCGCTGATCCACCTGCAGGTCGGCAAACGGCGCGGACGTCTGGGTGCGGGCGTCGGTCCGCTGGTAATCCCAGCTGTCGAAATCGTAACCCACGATCAGCGTGTTGCGCGCCCCGAACGCGCGGTACGGCAGCTTGAAGCGGGGCGTGAAGGTCCAGACCTTGCTGGTGGACTGGACGTAGGTATTGAACAGGCCCGCGCTGAAGTAATCGGCCAGGAACGCGCTCCGGTCGGTCTGGCGATACCCCAGGTCGGCGGCGAGCGTTCCGTCACCGAGCTTCGTTTCGCCCGCGAGCAGCGCACGGGCACCGTCGCGCGCCGCCCAGTCGAGCGGGGTCCCCGTGCCGCGCGGATTCGTCGCGAGCTGCACTTCCCCGCGCGGCCCGGGCAGCTGCACGTGCTGCCGGTCGCCGCCCAGCTTGAGACCGACCTGCCCGCCACTGCCGAACGCGCGCACATCGGCCTCTGCGCTCCACTGCTGCACGCGATTGTTGTCGCGCCAGTTGTTGGTCTGATAGGTATTCGCCGAGCCCGTGGCGCCGAACATCTCGCCGGCAGCCGATCCGGTCGCGCCCGCCTGGAAGGTATTGAACGAGCCGCCCCCGACCGTTGCCGATCCTGTCACTGTCGCGCGCTGGGGCGTGCGGGTGATGATGTTGATCGTGCCGCCGGTCGCACCTCCGCCGTAGAGCACGCTTCCGCTGCCGCGCAGGATCTCGATGCGCTCGATCGACTCGAGCGGGATGGCGGACCAGCTCGGCGTGGAAAGATCGACCTCGTCGAGCCGGCGCCCGTCGAGCAGGATCAGCGTGTTCTGGTCACCCGTGATCCCGAACCCGCGCAGGTCCACCTGCTGGTCTGGGCTCCCGGTCGTGTTGCGGGTGACGATGTTCCCCTGCTGCGAAAGAATCTCCGGCAGAGTGCGCGCGGTGCTCCGCGCGATCTCGTCGGCGGTGATCACCGTCATGCCGACCGGTGCGTCGGCTCGATCCTCAGGAAAGCGCGTCGCGGTCACGACGACCGTATCGAGCTGTGGCGGGCCGAATTGCGCGAACGCGGACGCGCTCACGACGAAAGCACAGACAGATGTGACCGCGCGACATGCGCGTAGGGGGCGTGGATGCATGATTCCTCCCGTCCGGCAAGCGTCCCGCATGCCGGTATCGTGTGGACGAAAGGAAACGCAGCGCGGCGCACAAAACGCCTGCGAGGACACCGCACGCCCGCGGCGTTTCCCGACCTCACGCTCCAAGGCCGGTCTCCGGGCTCGCAAGCTTGAATGCGGCGTGCGCCGCGTTCCACGGACCGCCTTCCCGCGCCGTCGGTCCGTCGAGGACCTCGAGGCGCAGTGGCCGGGACTGCGCTCGCGCGGCCAAATGCGTGGCGTGCGAGCGTGCCCATAGGATGGGCCGTGTTGAGCTTGCTTACCGTTGCGGGGGCAGCTCAGGCATTAGGCCCGGTTGGAGAAATTCCGGGCCCGCACCTGATTCCCGTTTCACCCGGGCGGGTTGACACCACGCCTGGGCACCTCGAGCGAGCGCAGGAATTCTACTCCTGCGGCCGATCCTTGCGGCCTCAATCAGGCCCGGCCACGGCACATGACCCCGGTCGGACGGGTCGCGTCGGGCCGAATCGGGTTCGGGCGGTCGAACTCGCCCGGGCGGACCGGGGGGGCCGGTGTGTCGCTCATCACGAAAACACGTGCAGAAGCCGCGTTTACTCCTTGACGATGCAGGATTTTCCAAACTATATTGCCGCGATGGACCAGGATCTGATCGCCCTCGAGGACCGCGTTCGGCAGGTCGCCGAATTGTGCCAGCGGCTGCGGGTGGAAAACAGCGACCTGCGACAGCGCATGGCACAGCTCACCAGCCACAACAAATCGCTCGCGGAAAAGATCGACGGCGCCAGATCCCGCCTGCAGGGCCTCCTTGGCCAGCTCCCTGAATGAACGACAAGCAGAAGGCCCTGGATGTCACGATCCTCGGCCGCTCTTACAAGGTCACCTGCGCCGACGACGAGCGCGACGCGCTGCTCAAGGCAGTCGAGTATCTCGACCACAAGATGAACGAGATCCGATCCTCGGGCAAAGTCGGCAGCACGGAGCGGATCGCGGTGATGGCCGCGCTCAACATCGCCCACGAATTCCTCACGGCCAGGAACCCGGACGGTTCCGACATGGAAAGCGTCCGGCGCAGAATGGTCTCGATGCAGGCGACGCTCGACCAGGCGCTCGCGCCGCAGGAAAAGCTCCTGTAACCCACCAGCCGCGACCCGCGGCGCCCTGCCGGCGGGAGTACGCAACCGGCGCAGTTGCCTGCGCGTGATGAATCCAGTGAAATCGGCGATTCGAACCGTTCTGCGCCGGTCGCTGTCGCGCGCATCGCGGTTTCGCAGTACGATGCAACTGTCCCCCGCGATGCGCGTCAAGGTCGTAGAAACTCTTGGACCGATGCAACCGCAAGGTCGCGGACTCAAGCGTCACTGTTGTGCGCGTCCCCAAGCCGGACGTACCTGAAGTGACCGGAACGCGACCGCCTTGAACCGCAGGGTTCAAGATTCACGGCCTAACAGCTTCGCCGGGGGGCACCTAGTGCGCGAAGACTCGAGCCGCCCGCGGCTTCGCTTTTATCGGCCGCGAAGTAAACCACCCCGGCTGCTTCGCAGCCACCCCTCCTTGAAAATCGGGCGCTGGCGCGAACCACCCCGGCTGCTTCGCAGCCACCCCTCCTTGAAAATCGGGCGCTGGCGCGAACCACCCCGGCTGCTTCGCAGC